>NZ_QYZY01000166.1:0-8666 GCF_003838035.1 Desulfonatronospira sp. MSAO_Bac3
ACCCCCCTGCAGCGCCTGCAGTACAAAGATCCGGACTCAAAACAAATCCTGCCCCGCCAGCAGGACATCCCCTTCTTTGCACACCAGCTTCCCTGGGTGCTGAGAAATAAGGGCGTAATCGACCCTGAATCCATTGACCAGTATATTGCCAGGGACGGATACTTTGCTGCTGCCAGGGCTTTAACGGAAATGACTCCAGAGGACATTCTGCAGGAGATGCAGAAATCCGGCCTGCGGGGTCGGGGTGGAGCCGGATTTCCGGTGCACTTGAAGTGGAAGTTCGCCTATAGAGAGACAAGCGGGGTTAAGTATGTTCTCTGCAATGCCGACGAAGGCGATCCCGGGGCCTTCATGGACCGCAGCATCCTGGAGGCCAACCCCCACTCGGTGCTGGAAGGCATGCTCATCGCCGCCTGGACCATAAATGCAGATCAGGGGTTTATCTATTGCCGCACCGAGTACCCTCTGGCCCTGGAGCGGCTTCAAATCGCCATAGACCGCGCCCGGGAATACGGGCTTCTGGGGTCTGATATTCTGTGCAGCGGATTCGGGTTCGACCTGGAAATATACCAGGGTGCCGGGGCCTTTGTCTGCGGTGAGGAAACGGCCCTCATGCGCTCAATTGAGGGCGGACGGGGCATGCCCCGCCCCAGACCCCCTTTTCCGGCCCAGAAGGGCCTCTGGGACCGGCCAACAGTGCTCAACAATGTGGAGACCCTGGCCAATGTGCCCTTGATAATCCTGGAAGGTGGAGACTGGTATGCCAGTGTGGGCACCGAACACAGCAAGGGCACCAAGGTGTTCGCTCTGTCCGGGGACGTGCGCAATATCGGGCTGGTGGAAGTGCCTATGGGTACTTCCCTGCGAAGCATAATATACGACATCGGGGGAGGCATTCCGGGCAAGCGGGAGTTCAAGGCAGTGCAGCTGGGAGGGCCGTCCGGAGGGTGCGTGCCTGCGGAATACCTGGATCTTCCCGTGGATTACGAGGCCATCAGCCGGGCCGGAGCCATCATGGGCTCCGGGGGCATGATCGTCATGGACCAGCGTACCTGCATGGTGGATATGGCCAGGTTCTTCATGGACTTCGTACAGGAGGAGTCCTGCGGCAAATGCACCCCCTGCCGGGAAGGCACCATGCGCATCCTGGAGATACTGGACCGCATCCGCGCCGGGGAAGGAGTCATTCAGGATCTGTGGGAACTCGAAGACCTTTCGGCCACCATCCGGGACAGTTCGCTTTGCGGTCTGGGCCAGACCGCACCCAACCCGGTGCTCTCCACCCTGAAATACTTCCCCAAGGAATACGAAGACCACATCAGGAACAAGAAATGCCCGGCCAGAAAATGCATAGCTCTGGTAAAATTCAGGGTAAATCCCGACAAGTGTACTTCCTGCGGACTATGCCATAAAAACTGTCCTTCCGGAGCGGTACGATGGAAAAAGAAACAGCCCGCAGAAATAGATCCTCAAAAATGTATCAAATGCATGCTCTGCCTGGACAAATGCATGTTCGACGCCATCGATTGAATGGACAGGGGTAATGAAAGGATCTTGATATCTAACCACCCCCAACCCCTCCTTATCCAAGGAGGGGAGTAGACCGTGCTCTGCTCAAATATATTGCAGGCTTACAGAGCAATAAAATTTAAAATCTATTCCACGAAGTTTTTTATCGCTCCCACGCTCTGCGTGGGAGCGTAGCCCGACCGCTCCTGCGGTCATCGTGGACGCTGAGCGTCCAGGGAATGTTCCCACGCAGAGCGTGGGAACAATTAGACAAATATAACACTTATATCGTGACAGATCCTTAATCTGTACTCCTGATTAAATTACAGGCACGGTGCAGCTCCCCTCCTTGTCAAGGAGGGGCCGGGGGTGGTTGTGCAAAATAACTTCATTTACGTACATAGCTGCCTGGTACCTGTTTGTTCCAGCATGGAACAGTCACCGTAAGTCATACATATGAACAAGTGAGCATAGCTAAAAATACCCCATGCTGCGCAGCATATCCAGGTTTTCCTCCTTTTCCCTGTCCCGCCCGGAACGTTCATTCATATGCGTGCCCTTGACCGTACAAGGCTTGCAGCCCAGGGACCTGTATCCAACATCGTATAAAGAGCAGTAAGGCAGTCCTTTGAGCATGATATAGGACCAGATATCCATTTCCGTCCAGTGTGCTATAGGATTAACCTGATAATAATCCAGATCATTTTTTTCCTGCACATCCGGTGTATTTTCCCGGGAGGGATGCTCATCCCTGCGGATGCCGGTCAACAAAACTCTGACTCCGTGCTCTCTGACTGCTTCCTGCAGGGGACTGACCTTGAGCCTACGGCAGCACTCCACTTTTGACAGTTCCTGCAAATCCTGCATGGCACTGGAATCCGGACCCGCCACCGTTAACTCAATGCCCCATTCCCAGGCCATCTCGTCTCTGAATTCCAGAACCTCAGGAAATTTATACCCTGTATCCAGGTTCAAAGCCCGCACCTGCACCCCAGGACCCCTTTCCTGCAAAAAAATCATCCATTGATGCAGCATCACTGTGGAATCCTTGCCCCCAGTCCAGGCGGCAAAAATATTTCCAGCAGGGCTTAAACCAAGTGCCTGCTCAAAAATCTTTCTTGTCAAACTTATCTTTTCTTGTAAATTCATGACTCAACTAATGCTGTTAAAATTTAAAACGGGAGGATCATGAAAGGAACCTTTCTGTTCATACTCATTTTGTGCCTGGCGGCGACCATTATCGCATTCAAGAAAGATCCGCAACTGGTCAATGACGGATTCGTCCAGGGAATGAAAATGCTGGCCAAAATCCTGCCCATACTTTTGGTGGCCTTTATCCTGGCCGGTATGGTGGAACAGATCCTGCCCAAAGATCTCCTTGCAGACATCCTGGGACCAGAGTCCGGGTTCAGGGGACTGGCCCTGGGGACCCTGGCCGGGGCAGTAATGCCTGGAGGACCGTTCATCCTTTTTCCGCTGATGGCGGTGCTGCTCAAAGCCGGGGCAGGAGTGGGGCCACTGGTGGCCTTTCTCACTTCCTGGGCCCTGCTGGGTTTTCATCGCCTGCTCATTTACGAAGCTCCCATTATGGGCTGGAAGTTCGCCCTGTGCCGCATGGCGGCCAGCCTGATTTTCCCCATAGTCATAGGCTACTTCGCAGACTGGGCCTGGAAGGCCTGGTCCAGGGGATAAATGTTCCCGCCTGCGTTAAACCTGGCATTAATATTGAATAACTCATGTCTGACACCATATTTTTCAGGCAGGGTTATCCTTATGAAACAACTCCTTCTGATGATTTTAATTATGATACCAACCATGACCGGCTGTGCCTGGGTTGAAGAAAACTTTGAACAGACAATAGACCCCCGTCTGGACCATGTTACAATCTACCAGCGCCCTACCCTGGACAAGGCCCGGCAGGATGTTCCAGTCTACCCTGTAAGTTTTGCCCAACAGGACCTCACGGCGGTATTTTTCCCGTTTTATGTACATGAACGGTCCGGTGGATCCACGGATACAGGGCGTAAAATCGGACACCTGTTCTGGAGAAGCTGGGTGGGGGAGGAAGTTTTTCCCAGTATAAGCTACAGGGATATGCAGGATGCTCCGGGAAAAACCGCCGCCAGGAGAATGGCAGGTGAAAAAGAGGCTGACCTGTATGTCCTGGGCCAGGTCAACCATTATCTTTACGGAGGCTCCCAGGGCAGTACCAGCATAGCCCTGACCATCAATATCTACTGTGTGCAGACTGATGAGCTTGTCTGGTCCATGGCCCATTCAGGCCGCATAGACAACGCCAGAGACAGAGATTTTGTCCTGGTTACCCGCCGGACCTGGATGCCCCAGTCCCCGGAATACGTCATAGTCAAAAACCTGGCACACGACATGGGACAGCCCGTCAAAGCCTGGACCCGGGGGACACAGGGCAGCATCCCCTCTGCTGGACCCGCTTATTGATAAACAGCAGCGGATCAATCCGAAAAGCTGCGGTCTCCCTCTATCTCCATCCTGGCTGAGAGATACCCCATAATGTCCTTGAGGGAGATCATTCCCATCAGAATACCGTTATCCACAACCATCATCCTGCTCTGCCCTTCCTGGTTCATCCTGTTCAGGGCATACAGTATGTCTGTGTTGGGATGAATAGTATTGTTGTCCGAGCAGGGAATGTACACATGGCGTACCAGTGTGTCCCCCCACTGATGCCGGTCGATGCTCCCGATCTGTCTGGTGGTGATGCACCCCAGCAGTTTTCCCTGGTCCACCACTGGAAACATCTTGAAATGAAACTGGTAGACATACTCTTCAACCAGTCTGGCAAGAGTTATATCCGGGGAAACGTAGACCGGCCGCTTCATGAGTGATCTTACCCTGGCGCCGGCCACAGCGCTTTTAATCATCATCTGCCTGTAGGCATTCTGGGCCACGTACCGGATAAATATGCCGATGACAAAATACCACAGCCCTCCTACCACGTTTCCGGTAAGCATGTTCAGTATTCCAATACCTATGAGCACCAGGCCGAACATGGAACCCATATTGGCTGCAATCCGGGTGGCCCAGCGCTGATCCCCCTTCCATTTCCAGAGAACAGCCCTTAATATCCTCCCTCCGTCCATGGGAAAGGCGGGGATCATATTGAAAACAGCCAGGATGGTGTTGATAAGGGCCAGATACATGAATAAAATGATGCCCGCCGCTCCCAATCCCATGAACTGGGCCGCATTATACAGGACAAAGAATACCAGGGCCAGAAATATGCTGGCCAGAGGTCCTGCAATGGCTATCCAGAATTCACTCTTGGGACTCTGGGGATCATCCTCCATCTCGGCCACGCCGCCAAAAATGAACAGGGTGATGCCCCGGATGGGAACCCCGTAATTGCGGGCAACCCAGGAATGCCAGAACTCGTGAAACAAAATGGAGAAAAAAAGACCCAGGGCCCCGATCACGCCCAGTATCCAGTAACCCATGGGGCTTAAGTCTTCAATGAAGTGAGGAAAAAATCCCACTGCCAGGGACCAGGTTACCAGTACGGCGATTATCAGCCAGCTGACATCCACCTTGATCTGAAAGCCGAATATCTTGAACAGGTTGAGGCTTTTGCCGAACATTATTTTTCCTTGTCGCCCCATGCAGGAAAAAGTCTTTCCAGGAGGGCTGATTAGATTTGAAAATGGCTGCTGTTTTTACTAAAATTGAATAAATTTTCTAATTCTTATTTCCCAAGGTGTAAACTAAAAAAGGAGAACCGCCATGAAAAGCTACCGTCAGGAACTGTGGATGAACATTCCGGCCCGCATGGATTTTGAAAACATCACCCCCCGGGTTCAGGACGCGGTAAACAAAAGCGCGGTCAACGAAGGCCTGGTCCTGGTCAATGCCATGCATATCACCGCCAGCGTCTTCATAAATGACGATGAATCCGGCCTGCACCACGACTACAAAATCTGGCTGGAAAAACTGGCTCCCCACGAACCTGTTTCCGGCTATCGGCACAACGTTGGCGAAGACAATGCCGACGCACACATGAAAAGGCAGGTCATGGGCAGGGAAGTGGTGGTAGCCATCACTGAGGGCAGACTTGACCTGGGTCCTTGGGAACAGGTTTTCTACGGGGAATTCGACGGAAGAAGAAAAAAAAGGGTGCTTATAAAGGTGATTGGCGAGTAGCCGTCACAGGCGGCACAACCTGATGCTTTATTTGACATCGCCTGCCTTATAGCATAATAATAATCTGTTTGTGCTTGAAATTATTTTGGACGAGAAACACTCTTCAAATGAGGCCGGTTTTAAAAATGGACCTTCCGAGTAGTAGGTACAACATATTTTGCCAACCAGACCGAAAAAGAGGCCTGAGCCTCTATTACGCCATTATCCCGCCTTCCGGGACGGTATTGAAGACGGATACATTTCTGACCTGCCCTGACTGATCCGCCTTATGCCGTCCCCCTGTGGAGGCGGCCAATATAAGGAGATGGATCATGGACAACAAAATCCTCATAGAAGCCAAGGACTTCCTGGATGCAGCCCTGGACAGCGACGATCAGGGCCGCCAGGAGTTGATTTCCAGGCTGGAATCCCTGCTGGAAGCCGGAGACCATGACTCCATCAGAGATTTTTTCTATTCCCTGCACCCCGCAGACGGGGCCCAGGCCCTGGAACTGTTCTCCCCGGAAAAGGCCTGTGCCTTCATAACCCTGCTCAACAACGAAACCCAGGCACAGATTTTCAATTATCTGCCACCGCATTTTGAAACCCGCATGGCTTCATGCCTGGGTCGCGCTCAGTTGGCCCGGATAATCGGAGCCATGTCTCACGATGAACGCGCCGACCTGTACAACCGGCTGACTTCAGAACAGCAGGAAGAGGTTCTGCCAGCCCTGGCCCACGCCGAACGCGAAGACATCCGCAGGCTGGCATCTTATTCCGAAGGTACTGCAGGCGCAGTCATGACCTCCGACTATGCAGCCCTGTCGCCCGACATTACCGCCAGGGAAGCCCTGGACAAGCTCCGCAGGGAGGCACCGGACAAGGAAACCATATATCAATGCTACGTCATAGACGAGAACCGCAGGCTGGTAGGAGTTATTTCACTGCGCGAACTCCTGGTGGCCTCTCCAAGATCCCTGGTTTCGGAAGTCATGAACCAGCAGCCAATTTTCGCTCATGCCCGGGACAACGCTGAAGAAGTGGCTTCCACCATAGCCAAGTACGACCTCATGGCCATGCCCATCATCAACGGTGACGACAAGCTCGTGGGCATCGTCACCTTTGATGATGTGCATGACATCCTGGAAGAAGAAGCCACTGAGGACTTTCACCGCATGGGCTCCATATCCGGACACGGGGAAAGCCTGGTGGGGGTCAATTTCAGGGAGGCCAGCCCCTGGCTGATAATTCAGAAACGCCTGCCCTGGCTTCTGGCCCTGGTCTTTGTCAATCTGCTCTCGGGTGCCGGCATAGCCTTTTTTGAAAACACCATCGAAGCTGTAGTGGCCCTGGTCTTTTTTCTGCCCCTGTTGATCGCCAGCGCCGGCAATGCCGGTTCCCAGTCATCTACTCTAATGGTCAGGGCCCTGGCTACAGGGGACGTAAAAGCTTCGGACTGGCTTTACCTGCTGGGCAAGGAAGTAGGCATAGCCCTGACCCTGGGCCTGGGCATGGCCCTGGCCGTGTCCATGGTGGGCATTTTCAGGGGAGGACCGGAAGTGGCCATCGTGGTGGGGCTGACAATGACTGTTGTCGTTCTTTTCGGCAGTCTGGTGGGATGCCTGCTGCCCTTTCTGCTGGCCAGAATGAAAGTAGATCCGGCAACAGCCAGCGTACCTCTTATAACCTCCATAGCCGATATAGGCGGAATCCTCATCTACTTCAGCATAGCCACGTGGCTCCTGGAAGTTCCGGCGGCGCACTGAAGCAGATATCATCCGGCGCAACCATTCAGGGAATGCCGCAATCGGCCAGCAATCAACACCGAGGACCCCCTGAATGGTACCCTCCGGCCATGGAAATAGTCAGGCGAAAATACTTCCGGCATATTGACATGGCCTCCTGATCTGGAGCATAAGAAGACTTGGGTTTAGTATATTTTTTTATCATTTTAATCTGTCAGGAGGTACGCATTATGTTCGGAAAGAGGATTTTCATTGCTGTTGCAGCGGTGCTGGCTCTGGCCCTGTCAGCCCCCCAGGCCAAGGCCAAACAGGACATCCTGTTTGGAGGAGCCTCCATTGTAGGCGTCTACTACCAGGTAGCCCTGCAGATCAGCAACATCATGAACAACGAAATCGGAGACAAGTACAACTACATAGGCCGGCCCACCGGCGGTTCCGTGTTCAACATCAACGCCCTGGAACGCGGTGCTTTTGACTTCGGCGTGGCCCAGTCAGACCGCAACTGGCAGGCCTACAACGGCGCCGCCGAATGGGAAGGAAGTCCTATCAAGAGCCTGCGCAGCCTGTTCAGCATGCACCCTGAGACAGTCATGCTGGTAACCCGCCAGGATACCGACATTCACTCCGTGGAAGACATCAAGGGACACAGGATAAACATCGGCAACCCCGGTTCAGGACAGAGGGGCAACGCCATGGACGTTCTGGAAATTTACGGCATAGACCCCCAGAATGACTTCCGGGCCGAGGGACTGGAACATCACGAGGCCGCCCGCGCCCTGGTGGACCGCAACATCGACGCATTCTTCTATACCATAGGCAACCCCAGCGCAGCCATAGAAGAGCCTGCAACATCCGTGGACATCCGCATGATCCCCATCAATGCCCAGGGAATCAAGGACATGGTCGAGGAAAAGCCTTATTACATCATGACCACCATCCCGGGCGGAACTTACCGTGGCGTGGATGAAGACATCGAGACCTACGCTGTTACCGCCACAGTTGTCAGCGATGAAAAAGTTGATGAAGACGTGGTTTACGACATGGTCAAAACCGTATTTGAAAATCTTGACGCTTTGAGGGAATCCCACGCCTCTTTCCGGCATCTGGAAGTCGAGGAAATGCTGCAGGGTCTGTCCGCTCCCCTGCAGCCCGGCGCCAAGAGATATTACGAGGAACAGGGCTGGATGTAGCCCTGGCTCTGTACGTAACGGGGCCATAGTCACCTGCCGGTTATACATGATCACACAGCATTAAAGGTCA
>NZ_QYZY01000167.1:0-1723 GCF_003838035.1 Desulfonatronospira sp. MSAO_Bac3
CGTAATAATATAATGCATGATAAGGAGCTTTAAATCTGCCGGCACAGAGGATATTTTTGATGGTGTGCCATCACAGGCAGCTCGAGGATGCTGTCCTCAAAACATCTGGCCGGTTGCCCGCCGGAAACTGGATCAAATCAACAGAGTTCGGGATGTCAATGAACTTAAATTGCCTCCTGGCAATCGACTGGAGAGATTGAAGGGCGACCGGGAGAATCAATACAGTATCCGTATTAACCAACAATATCGAATCTGTTTTATATGGGAGGAAGGCGATGCCTATGAAATCGAAATCACAGATTACCACTGATGCTGGGAGGCGGTTGCCAAGGAATCGTCCGCGGACACATCCCGGGGAGATGCTTTTTGAGGAATTCGTTAAGCCACTTGGGCTTACTCAAGTAGAACTGGCACGTTGTCTTGGCGTTTCTTATCCTCGGCTCAACGAAATTATTAAAGGCAAGCGTTCGGTTACGCCGGATACGGCATTGCGGCTTTCCCGGGTGTTGGGCATGTCCCCGGACTTTTGGCTTGGCCTGCAGCAGGATTGGGACCTCTGGCATGCCATGAACAGCCCTGAAGCAGACCATATTAAGCGTCTGAAACCAATCCCAAGGAACCAACATTCTTTTGCATAACCTTCTTCAGCATTTGCTATATGTTCAGATATCACTTGATGGCTTTAAGTGAGAAGCATGTTAGCTCAGCCTGCGGCTATGCCTCGATAGCAGTCCACCCCATGCAAAAGTGCATACAACCCCTGTCTCGTTTGATTCCTGTTGAAAACTTACCAAAAAGCTTCTATTCGGGGCTCACTTCCCACCATCAATCATATCCAGGAGGCTGTAATGGCAGAAAAAGGCGATGATCCCCAGACAAAAGCTCTAACCTGGGATGAAGTTTCATATTCCAACATGATTCAGCATGAGGCTCTGATCTCTCTGCTTCTGGAAAAAGGTGTAATCACCGAAGAGGAATACTTGGACAAGGTCAGGCAGGTCACCAGGGAACTTCAGGACAGGCAAGCAGGACAGTAATCTGTGAGGCGTCTGACTCTTTCAAGACGGGATGGGGAAAGGTATTTTTTGACAAAGCACATCTTTGTATCCACCCAAAGAATAGCCAGGCTACTCCACTCCCAGCCCCTTGAAGACCGCATCCACAGGATCGGCGTAGAAGCTGGCCTGGAACTTGGCGAAGAGTTCTCCCGGGATAGTCTGGATGTCACCTACGCTGCTCATGGGCAGTAAGGTGCTTAGCACAAATTTCATACCAACATGTTTGAAACTTTTTTCTGACATCCTGCTTGTCACGCCCATGGCGTGATTAAACAAATCCGAAGGTTTACCCGTTTAAACCGGGTCCCTCCGGGTGTTTAACTCGGGATTTCCTGCAAAGCAGGGTTTAACTGGGCCTGCCCCAATGAATAGGCTTACGTGCACGTAGTAACTCCCCTCCTTAGCCAAGGAGGGGCCGGGGGTGGTTGTAACCGATCCCTTCATTACCTCTACCCTCCTTTAGGAAGAAAGTATGGCTGTAGGTGGGTATCCATGTGTGGGTGTAAAGATATTTTGACTCCCATACTTCTTAAGGCCAGGGGTGGTTGTATGTGATCCCTTCCTTTCCATATACATTTCGTGGAACACTGCCAGAAAAAAGGCTGGTCTGGAGGATGTGAAAATCCATGCCCTGAGGCACAGCTTCGCCAGCTTCCTGGTTAACG
>NZ_QYZY01000168.1:0-1263 GCF_003838035.1 Desulfonatronospira sp. MSAO_Bac3
GAGATTGTATTCCGTGTGGTGGGTGATGAGGCGCAGAACATGTTCCACCTCAGCGTTTTGCAAATCTATGGATACCGGCTCACCAGTGTATTCTTCCCGCATGCCTGGAAAAAGAGAGTCCTGCATCAGCTCTCCTGCTTCCTGCTCCAGTGTGGCCAGTCCGGCTCCGGCTGGAGCAGCCCCGGGAGCATCACTGCCCGGAGCAATCTGAAACAGTAGTTCATCTTCAGCCTCCTGGACGCTGAAGTCCGGCTCACTGGACCAGACCCAGGTAAGTAAGGCCCCCTCATCAGTGTTTCTCAACAAAAGAGATTTCAAGGAGGTATCCATTTCGTTCAGGCGGTACAGCCGGACCAGTTTTTCCGCTGCTCTGCTTTCCGGCAAAAGTATGTGCATGCGGTCCTGTTCCCTGTCTGTGACTGTATGGCTGAAAGGTCCCTGTCCTAGAAGCTGTACATGCAGGGTCTTGTCCTGATCCACCCAGAAATCGATTTCCTGGATGGTATTCTGTGCATTCAGGTCCTCGGGGGGCGTTTCGGCCAGGGCGCTCTGCGAAATCAGCAAAGCAAAACCGGCTGTGAGCATAAGCAAGGCTGATAGCAACATCAGGTTCTTTTTAAGCATATCAATCACTGTCTCCCGGTCGGAGTTTCAGGGTGCTTAAGCTTTCCTCGATTCCGTAAGCTCCCTGAATATATTCTCTGACCAATACCCTGTCCGGGTGTATTTCCAGCACCTCTCCCTGGTTGGGGCCTATCCTGGTACCCTTGTGCAGCATGAAGCCTTTTCCGTCGGGCATTTCCACCATGGCCATTATTTCCTGCTCCGGGGGCTGCATGGTGCCTACAAGCCTCAACTGCCCCAGTTCCACACGCTCCAAGGGAGTCAGGGGCCTTAGACGTTCAAGAGCTGGAAGCGCATCAGGCGGCTCTTCCGGCATGACAAAAGGGACAAAGGGATCCTGCAGCCCTTCCGGGTTGTATTGCGGGGCTTCCACCTGCATCCAGTCCGGGTCAGGCGAGCTTCGGTCGTTTTCTTGTGCTGAGAGGGGAAAGACAAAAACAAAAATAAAAGCAATGGAAAATACTGTTTTTGAAACACCCCTGTTTTTTATTGGCATTGCTTAATCATCCTCCAGGGCTGCCTCTTCTTCGGCGGTAAGCGCCCTGTAGACCCGCAGCCTTGATTCTGCCGGAAGCATCCTGTCCCTGGAGAACTGCTGCTCATCCACAGGACGCAAACGCAGGCTTTCCAGGCTGACCA
>NZ_QYZY01000169.1:0-2075 GCF_003838035.1 Desulfonatronospira sp. MSAO_Bac3
GGGAGATACTACGTGCACGTAAGCCTATTCATTGGGGCAGGCCCAGTTAAACCCTGCTTTGCAGGAAATCCCGTGTTAAACACCCAGAGGGACCCGGTTTAACCGGGTAAACCTTCGGATTTGTTTAACCGGGCAGGCCCAGTTAAACCCTGCTTTGCAGGACCCAGCACTCACTTTTCATTTGATTGCATATGATGATGAGACCGAAATAATTAAAGTGAGTGCTGGGTGTTTAATTACTCCATAGGCGTAACAAGCAGGGTGTCAGATAAAGGTTCCAATTTGTTGGTTTGAAATTTGTGCTAAGCGTCTTACTGCCCATGAGCAGCGTAGGCGACATCCAGACTATCCCGGGAGAACTCTTCGCCAAGTTCCAGACCAGCTTCTACGCCGATCCTGTGGATGCGGTCTTCAAGGAGCTGGGAGTGGAGCAGCCTGGCTATTCTTTGGGTGGATACAAAGAGATGGCTTGTCAAAAAATGCCTTTCCCCATCCCGGCTTGAGAGAGGCAGTCACCTCACAGATTACTGCCCTGCCTGCCTGTCCTGGAGCTCCCTGGTGACCTGCCTGACCTTGTCCAAGTATTCCTCTTCAGTGATTACACCCTTTTCCAGAAGCAGGGAAATAAGAGCCTCGTGCTGAATCATGTTGGAATAAGAAACTTCATCCCAGGTTAGAGCTTTTGTCTGGGGATCATCGCCTTTTTCTGCCATTACAGCCTCCTGGATATGCTTGATGTGGGATTTAAGTGTCCTGAATTTTTTCTATTTCAGTCTTGCAGATTTCAAACTGTCTTTTCAGTTCAGGCATAAGGTTTGCGACCTTGTCAAGTTCACCAGATTGTGCAAGGCTTTCCATCATTTCAGCTATAGCGCTTATGGCCATGCAACCGGTATTGGCAGAATTACCCTTGATGGAGTGGGCTGCGCGCAGGACTTTCTGTACTGCTTTGTCTTCCAGAGCCTTTTGCAGTTCTTCTATTTTGGCAGGGATATCCTGCAGATACATATTTGCAATTTCCCTGGCCAGCTCATGGTCCTGCTCAAGGCGGTCCAATAAGGACTTGTAATCAAATGGCGGATTTGAAGGATTGCTTGCTTTCTGAAAGTGGCATGCACTGTTATCTATGCTTCCGTATTGTTGAGGAATGAAGCTGTTTTCTTTTTTCAGCCACCTGGATAAAACAGTGGCAAGCTGACCCGGGTTGACAGGCTTGGTGACATAATCGTCCATACCGGCATCTAAACACCTTTCCCGGTCCTGGTGCATGGCTCCGGCGGTCATGGCGATTATCGGGATTTTGGGATTGAGGGATTGAGGAATTTTGGGATTGAAGGATTTTGGGATTGAGGGATTATGGTATTCTGGGGTTGAGGGGTTCAGGGGTTGGCTCTCCCACCTTCTGTCGCCTGTACTCTGATTTCTTTCCTCTGATATCTGATTTCTGACTTCTGACCTCTGATTTCTGTCCTCTGCAGCGCGTATGCGCCTGGTCGCTTCCAGTCCGTCCATTTCCGGCATCTGCACATCCATAAGTACCAGATCATAGCTTTGGTTCTGCAAGGCCTCAACCGCCTTCAGTCCAGTATCTACAATGTCCGCACTCAGCCCCATTTTATTAAGCAGGCCGACAGCCACTTTCTGATTGACCGGGTTATCCTCGGCAACAAGCACATGGCCTTTAAATTTTATCAGCTCGGATTGCTGTCTTTTTATCTCCCGGGCCTGATGCCTGGTGATGATGGAATGGCCCGGGGCTTTGCCGGCACTGGAAAGAACTGTCAGCAGGGTATCAAAGAGTTCGGACTGGCGGACGGGCTTGTTCAGGTAGGCATTAAAGCCCTGTTCTTCAAAAATTTTGGCGTCACCGGGACGTCCCAGAGAGGTCAGCATTACCAGAGGCAGGTCCTTAAGTATGTCAGTGTTTCTTATAAGCCGGCCGAGTTCTGCTCCATCCATACCGGGCATATGCATGTCCAGAATGGCCATGGCAAAAGAATTGCCCTCTGAGTATACCCTGTCCAGAATGAGAAGGGCTTCGTGACCTTCAGAGGCCTGCTCTACCTGTACTCCCC
>NZ_QYZY01000170.1:0-10459 GCF_003838035.1 Desulfonatronospira sp. MSAO_Bac3
ACTTCTTCGTATTCGGGCCCATCTTCTTCATGCACACCCTCCACTGACAGGTAACTCAGCAAAATCAGATCACCGGGCCTTACCTCGCGCCTTGTTTCCAGGATAATCCCCCGGCCCAGGGTGCCTGAAGAGTTTTCTTGCCTCTTCATTTGTGTATCTGACTGCAGGACCTGCTGCAGCTTTCCCGAGCCGAAGATCTTTAAAAGCAGCCGGCCCTCTCTCTCGGTCCTTCTGGCCACGAAAAAGTAGGCCGGTCCCTTTTCAGGATACCTGTCAAACAGCTCGATATCTATTTTATCCCGGGTTGCAGCTATTGTCTTGTCCTTGTCAAAGGCGACGATTTCGCCAGCCAGGCTCCAGTGGGGAATGGTGCTCAACATGCAGGTGAATTCCAGGGACTGTGCATCAGTCATGGAGGCCTGAACCGGCTTTATTTCCCCGCTTGTGCGCACAAAACCCGTACCTGAACCGGGTGAGCCCGTCCTGCCGGGACGCACCAGGGGTTCCCGGTTTATAACCTTCCTGGCATTGATACTGAAACACTTGTCCGCTCCGTGTTCCCAGAAGGCCTTCTCCAGGGTGGCAAACTCATCTATTTCCGCCGGATCAAGGCTGACCTCGAACCGGGCCTGTTCGTAAAATTCTTCTCCAGGATCCTGCAGGTAAAAATAGTTCTGCACCGGTTCTTCGCGGGCGCAGGAAACAGCAAACAGCAAAAGAGAAGATAAAAGCAGTTTTCTCCACATATGCACCTCGATGCGGAAATGCTTAAGATTTACAACCGGACCTTTCATCACTACAATCAATGCATTGTGACATTGAGCATAATAACAATCCGGCCCCAGGTCAGAACAACCCGACTTCAGGAAAATCATCTATGTATTTGACGTTAAGACTTGAAACCACGTCCTACACCAAAGATCAGCTGCGCTTCCCTGACCTGCCGCAGATCGCCCTGGCCGGGCGCTCCAATGTAGGCAAATCATCCCTGATAAACAGTCTGGCCGGTCAGAAAAAGCTGGCCAGAATCAGTTCCACCCCGGGAAAAACCAGGAGCATCAATTTCTTCCTGGCTCCACAGGAAAATTTTTACCTGGTGGATCTGCCCGGGTACGGCTACGCCCGCTGCTCCAGGGTGGAGCGTGAAAAGTGGGGCGAACTCATCCAGGAATACCTCCAGGACAACCACCACCTGGCGGGCGTGGTTCTTCTTCTGGATTCGCGCATTTCGCCCCAGTCCAGCGACCTGGACCTGGCCCATTACGTGGATTCCCTGCAGACCAGGCTGCTGCCGGTGCTTACCAAGGCGGACAAGTGTAACCAGAAACAGAGACAGCTGGCCCTGAAGCGCTGGCAAAAGCTTCTGGAGCGGGCCCACAAGCCCATCCTTTTTTCAGCCCGGACACGGCAGGGGCAGCAGGCCCTTCTGGAGGCCATAAAAAATCTGGTACAAGCCGGGTCATCTCCTGTCCATCCAGAAAAGCTGCAGCAGGCTTAAAATCCCGAAAAACACATTGGCTGTCCAGGCGCCGACAAAAGGTGCTGTCACGCCTTCTTCAGCATAACTTACCCCGAACACATATACCGTGTAGTAAAAAAAGACAATCACCAGCCCCAGGGTTACCAGGGCGTAAATATTTTTGATGCGGGTAAACAGGGCCAGGGCCAGCAGGGTCATGACCACCAGGGCAAAAGGATAGGCTATCTTGCTGTGCAGGGCGGTGGAGATCTTTTCAACGCTGGCCCCGCTTTCCTTGAGCTGATTTACCAGGGCGGATAGGGTAAATATGGACCAGGCCTGATAAGGCAGATCCGAGTCCACCAGGGCAAATGACCTGAGATCAATTTTAACCTCCATCTCCATCTCCTGCAAACTCTGTCTTTCCAGGCTGTGGGGTTTGAATACAGTGACGTCGCGCAGCAATAACCGGTTTTTATGGACCTCGAATTCGGGCGCCTTGATTATCTCCTGTAGCTTGCCCGGATCACTTTTTTTGTAGGCGGTAAAATCCTTTCCCCGGCCCTCGTTTATATGCGCACGTTCAATATGAATCATATAATCCCGGTCCTTGACCCAGACGTCCTCCAGACCCTCTACAGCGGCTTCCCTGTCACGCACGTCCTGGTTCCAGATCTGCCTTGTGACCTGCTCTCCCCTGACTCCCAGGGTCTCGGAAAAAACAAACAGCAGCATAAAAACCACAAGCGCGTAACCAATAAAGAAAACAGCAGGCTTTCTAAAGGAGATGGCACTGCTCTCCATGGCCACAAGCTCATTGCTGCGGTGCATCATGGCCAGTTGTATCAGGACCCCCAGCATAAATATGGCAGGCAGGGTCTGGGCAACAATAAGGGGCATCTTGAAGGCAAAATACTCCAGCACCTGAAACGCTCCCAGGCCTGCTTCGACCATTGCGTTCATGCGCCCCACGAAATCCACTATGAGGTACACCATGGTCCCGGAAAAAAGCAGGACCGCGGTGTAGAAAAGATTCTGGCGCAAAAGATATCTATTTAAAACACTCATATCTGCATGCAGGGGAGCTTTTTTTTAATTGTTCTCTTGATTTTCATCTCTTTTGTGCAACCACGGGACAAAGCTTCGCAACACCTGCCCCAGGTCTATCTCGCGGCCCTGGGAATAGAAATAAAAACCACCCAGGGTCAGAACCAGGAAAAATATATTGGGCATCCACATGGCCAGGTCCGGATTCAGGGTACCGGCCTCTCCCAGGCCGTACACCGCGGTAAACAGGCTGTAGTAAATAAGAAAGCAGCTCATGGCCAGCAAAAGCCCCCAGTTGCGGCCCAGGCCCTGCAGGGTAAGGCCCAGGGGCACAGCGAAAAGCCCCAGAATCAGACATGCCAGGGGCAGAGAAAAACGCTTGTGCTCTTCCAGCACCGCCAGGCGGTACTGCCTGCTGTCAGCCTGGGCATCATCCTTGTAAGCCTGCAGTTCACCCCAGGACATCTCTTCCGGACGCTTGTCCCGCAGACCGGCATCGCCCAGAAGTGAAAAAAGATCCAGGCGCAGCCTGTATTCTCCAAAGGAAACCAGGCTGTGCTCCTCCTGGTCCTGGCGGTAGATCCGGCCATCATCCAGGATGAAATAGAGCATGCCTTCCTCTTTGTCACTGAGCATACGTCCTGTGGGGGCAACAATAGTCAAAGGGGCTTCCGGAACAGTGTCGTCGGAGATAAACACCTCTTTCAGCTCACTGGTCCCCGGGTCCCTGTTGTGAACATATATGGCCATGTCCGGGATCATGCGGTGAAACACTCCTGGCTGCATGCTGACTTCGGTCTGCTCCCGGACCATTTCCACCGCTGTCTCGCGAAAATTGTCTATGCCCCAGGAAGTAAGGTGCAGGGTTACGTACAGGGTAAACCCCAT
Organism: Desulfonatronospira sp. MSAO_Bac3; assembly: GCF_003838035.1. Classification (NCBI taxonomy): domain Bacteria; kingdom Pseudomonadati; phylum Thermodesulfobacteriota; class Desulfovibrionia; order Desulfovibrionales; family Desulfonatronovibrionaceae; genus Desulfonatronospira; species Desulfonatronospira sp. MSAO_Bac3. The sequence goes on from NZ_QYZY01000170.1 coordinate 3,395, forward strand.
GGCTCCCAGGGAAAAAAGCAGGGGAGAAAGAACCAGGCTTCTTATGGATATGCCGCTGGTCTGCAGGGCAGTGAGCTCCCGGTCCGAGGACATGCGCAGAAAACACAGGAAGATGCTCAGCATGCAGGCTATGGGAATGACCATACTGAGAAAGGAGGGGCCAAGGTAGAAAAAGGACTTGATAACGTACAGTATCTGAATATTTTGCCCTACAAAGATATCCTTGAGGTCGATCATGCGCCCGATGACTATCAGAGACAGCATGGAGGCCAGAGTCACCAGGAATATCGTTCCCACCTCTTTTATGATCTGCCGGTGCAGAATCTTCATTGGTTATCGTCAACACCCTGCTTGTTCTTCTGGAAAAATTTGTACAGAAACTCTTCGTCTCTTGGCCCCAGATTGAAACGCATCCCCGCTTCACCAAGGAGCCTGTCCAGGCTTTTGCCCTCCTGGATACCCTCGTCCACCCACTTTACAGCCTGCCTGACTTTTTTGTCTTCGGGCATTATGGTACTCATCTTCTCCTCTCCTCCTGAGTTTAAAAAACCTTGTACACCTCTTTATCCCCTGAGACCATGAAAAACTGCCCTGCTCCTCATGCCCCTGCTGCAACACGGCTCCAGTAATTGCGCTTTTCCCAGGTAAAACCACCCGGAACGCAGGGCCAGATGGAGTTGTTGTGCGCCAGGGGATCATCTAAGTCCAGCCAGGTATAGTTTTTTGCTTCTTCAAACATCTCGCTGCCGGGAATGGGCGAATACTGGGTAAGCTCGGGGCGGATGCCCCATCTGCGCACCTCCCGGATGCTCTGCAGAACTTCTGCATCATCCTGCCCGGGCAGGCCGAAGAGTACATACGCAGCCATCTGTTCTTTTTCAAATCCTGCCTGCAGCAGATTGTGCATGCCTTGGCTCCACTCGTCTGATGCAAGCTTTCTGTCCGGCCGGGACCCGAAAGCCCCGGTCTCGAATCCCAGGCGGATGGTATGCAGTCCGGCCCGGTAAAAAAGTCTGCACACTTCCAGGTCCAGGTAGCGCACGTGCAGGGCATTGGGAGTGTGCAGCCTTATCTCCATCCCGCTGGATATAATCTTGTCCAGCAGGGGGATAAGCAGATTCCGGGCATTTACCAGAAGGGCATCGTCGTAAAAGGCAAAATCCCTGATGCCGCGCATGTATTCACGCCTTATATGCTCAAACAAAAGACCTGCCTCAGCCTGCCTGAAGCCCGGATAAAGCCTGTACCCGGAACAGTAACTGCACCTGAAGGGGCATCCCCTGGAACCCATTATCACCGAATAACCGCTTTGTGTATAAAACGAGGTATCCAGGCTCATGCCCGCATCCCGGGGCAGTTCTGGAGGGCTGGAACCAAGCAGGTTCCACACCTTGGCCCAGTTGTCCTCGTCCTCCAGAGGACCTGAAATTACCAGGTCCACGTCCAGCCTGAGCGCATGCTCCCGGCACAAGGTGGCATACACCCCGCCCAGACAGACGGGCACCCCTGGCCAGAGCCTGCGCAGCATGCGCACAGCCGCGACAATGCCCGGATACCAGTAGGTCATTATGGAGGTGATCAGGATGAGATCCGGAGGAGGATCAAGCCTGGCCAGGGCTTTTTCCACCCTGTCCCCGGGAAGGCCATACCGGCTGTACTGCCGGGGAACATCCGCCAGTATCCCCGGCCTGGGCAGGACGGTGCGGGGATAGCGTCCTGCTCCGGTATACCCCGCCGCAGGCCAGGGCTGATCCTGCCAGGTGCGGTCCATGCAGTCCATAAGAGCGGTGCGTGCTCCAGCTTTGGAGAGCATGTCCAGGCAGACCAGGAGGCCGGCCGGCCTGGCCCAGAGATTGTAAGCTGCAAAGTCGTAAACCCAGGGGTTTATCCCCAGTATTGCGGGGCCGCTTTCTCTAACGCAGGGCCTCCAGGTAATCCCGGGCCATTTGGGCCTCTTGGGAGTCATCATTTTGCTCGATTACGTGCTCAAACCACGTTATTGCTTCGCTGTCCCTGCCGGCCCGAACCAGTTCCTCGGCATAGGCAAGACTCAGCCGGGCATTGCCCGGCATGGCCTGGGCCCCCCGCTCGAAGATGCGCAGGGCCTCATCATAAAGATCCAGTTCCTGGTAAAGGCTGCCGGCCAGGTCGTAGCCGGGAACAAAACGCCGGTTTTTTTCCACGGAGTTCACTGCATATTCCAGGGCTCTTTCTAAATCTCCCTCTTCCTGAAAAAGCGAGGCCAGGTTATAGTATGCAAACTCCGGAGTCATGTATTCTTCAATCTCCAGAGCCGCTTCATAGGCCTGTCTGGCTTCCTGAGTGCGGCCCTGGGCCTTTCTTACCTGGCCCAGGTTGTTCCAGGCCTCTCCGTAATCAGGCTTTAGTTCCAGGGCCTTTTCAAAATCCCGGGCAGCCCTGTCCCAGTCTTCCATACTGGTATGGGCCAGTCCCATGTTGAAATACAGCCTGGGATTATCCGGAGAGGCTTCCTTTACCTGCTGCAGCTGCTCCAGGGCCGGCCTGGGCTCGTTCTCGATGAGATAGCGCTCAGCCAGGTCCAGGCGCAGTTCGGCCTGATGCAGACTCATGCGGTCGGCCCCGGTATGGGCGCATCCTGCCAGAAAAACAAGCAGCATTAAAGAAATCAGTCTGGGCATAATTGAACTTGATTGTGGATAACCAGGCAATCAGATCACCTTGTTCAGGGCGTACTCAATAATGGCCTCGGCGCCTTTTTCCTGGAGCCTGGGCACCAGTTCCCGGACCCGGTCCTCCTCCACCACGATTTCCACGGACAGCCAGTCTGTATTGTACAGATGGGCAACAGTGGGGGCTGTCATACTGGGTAAAAGGGCCATGACGTCTTCCACCCTGTCCGCGGGCAGGTTCATTTTCAGCCCCACCAGCCGGTCCGCCCGCAGAGCACCGTGCAACAGGGTGTTGATATTCTCGATCTTGTTTCGCTTCCAGGGATCTTCCCAGGCCTCTTTATTGGCGATGAACTGGGTATTGGTCTGCAGAAGCTCGGCTATTATCCTTAGCCCGTGCGCCTTGATGGTGGACCCGGTTTCGGTGACCTCCACAATGGCGTCAGCCAGTCCCTCCACCACCTTGGCCTCTGTTGCCCCCCATGAAAATTCCACCTCCACGGGAATGCCAGCATTGTGAAAATAATTATGGGTAAAGTTTCTTAACTCTGTGGCTATCTTTTTGCCTGACAGATCCTCGGGGCGGCGGTAGGGTGAATCACCGGCCACCGCCAGCACCCACCTGGCCGGCCTGTTGCTGACCTTGGAATACACCAGGTCCGAGACCACCACCACGTCGGATTCATTTTCCATGATCCAGTCTTTTCCGGTAAGCCCCGCATCCATGGTCCCGTTTTCCACGTACCTGGATATTTCCTGAGCCCGGCAAAGAGAACACTGCATCTCCTGGTCATTTATTTCCGGGAAATAGTTCCTGTGATGGGGCTTTATCTTCCATCCGGCCCGGGCGAAAAGCCTTCTGGTGGCTTCCTCCAGGGAACCCTTGGGGATGCCCAGCTTCAGGACTTGCTCGCTGCTCATTTATTGTAAACCTCCTTGGGATCGAATACTTTTTCGGCATGTTCCAGAAAACGGCCATCCTTTTCCACCCGGGTGTAAAAGCAGCTTTTGTAGCCCTTGTGGCAGGCCGCTCCCCCCACCTGTTCCACCATGAACAAGATGGTGTCATAGTCGCAGTCTATGCGTATCTCCCGGATCCTCTGCACGTGTCCGGAAGTTCCGCCTTTATGCCATATACTTTTTCTGCTGCGGCTGTAGAAATGGGCCTCACCGGTATCCAGACTCTTTTCCCATGCCTGCTCGTCGGTGTAGGCCAGCATGAGCACCTCGCCGGTCTCCCACTCCTGGACTATCACGGGCAACAGCCCGTTTCCCTTGTCAAAATCGGGTTTCAAAACATATCTCCTTGTTTACCCTTGATCATTTCTTACTGATACAGGGTTTTACAACCCCCTTATACCCACACTCCAAACTTCTTTTTTCCTTCCATCACTGTAAATATTCAACATCTGCGGGCAAATAGCCAGGGTCCGGGGGTTCGGCAAACAGGGCGTAAACTGTCTGAGCGACGTAGGCAGCGTTAATCAAAACCGTTAAACACTGAATTTAATACAAAGCATGTTTTTGATGTCATTCTGGTTGAGAATGCCGTGTATAGGTTTTGATTTACGCTGCCTTGGAGCGAGTTTTTACGTCCTGCTTGCCGAACCCCCGGACCACTGGAGCACATAATTATTATGGTGAGAATTTGCTCATAATTCATCATTCCGCATTCATCATTTCTTCCCCTGATCACCCGGTCATGAATCGGCAATGAGCTGTCCGCAGGCGGCACTTATGTCCTGGCCCTTGCTTTTGCGCAGGGTGACAGTCAGCCCCTTGGAGCGAAGCACTTCCTCAAACGTCAGTATGGTCTTCTCCTGTGGCGGCTGATATCCTTCCTGCTCCCCGGGGTTGTAGGCCAGCAGGTTCACCTTGCATTTGACCCGGGACAAAAGACGCACAAGGGCCCTGGCCTGGGCCGGGGAATCGTTTATATCCTTTAACAGAACGTATTCAATGGTAATACGTTCCCTGGGGGCAAGAGGGTATTGCTCCAGGGCCCTGACCAGGTCCTTTATATCCCAGGTTGCGGCCCCGGGCATAAGCCTGCGGCGCAGATCCTGATCCGGTGCATGCAGTGACACCGCCAGCATCCCCAGACGGGAGCTGCCGAATTCCTGCAGCCTGTCCCTGACCCCCACCGTGGACAGGGTAAGCCTTCTTCTGGAAATCCCCAGTCCCAGGGAATCCGTCATCATGTACATGGCCTTTTTCACCGCATCCCAGTTTAAAAGCGGCTCCCCCATGCCCATAAGCACCACGTTGGTCAGACGGGTACTGTCCAGGCCAGTGTCCTCCAGGTGCCGGCATGCCACAAGAACCTGGGAAGCTATCTCTCCGGGGGTGAGATTGCGCTTGAACCCCATACACCCGGTACTGCAGAAGACACATCCCATGGGGCACCCCACCTGGGTGGATATGCACTGGGTATAATAATCCTTTTCCGGGATGATGACCGTTTCGATAAAAAAGCCGTCATTAAGACCCAGCAGGAGCTTTACTGTCCCGTCAATACTTTCCTTTTTCTGGACCACGGCAGGCCTTTGCAGGACAAACTCCTGCTGCAGACTGCTGCGCAGGGCCTTGGAAATGTTGGTCATCTCCTGGAAATCCCCGGCTTTTTTCTGCCATATCCACTGCCAGAGCTGATCCGCCCTGTAGGCCGGTTCCCCGCGCTCTTTCAGCAGATTCTGCATTGATTCGCGGTCTTGTTCCAGCAGGTTGTCTATTGCAGATGCTCCTTTTCCTTGTAGCGCATGACAAATTCTATGGCCTCGGGCACCGAAGTAACATCTCCAGCTGCCTGGGCCTGCAGCAGGGCCTCCCGGATCACCCCTACCCCGGGACCGGGCTTGATGCCGGTGAACTCCATGATCTCGTGCCCGTTCAGAAGAGGCTCCAGAGTATCCTCGCTGACCTTGGCCTTCTGCAGCATCTTCAGGTTGTGGTTGAATTCCTTGTAGCTGCCGTCCCTGGCCTTGATGTCCGCCCGGACCATTTCCATGAGCCTGGGATACTCGTCCAGGGCCATGAACCTTCGGATGCCGCGGTCTGTGAGCATGAAATGAAAGCGCATATGATGGCGCACCAGGTGGCACACCAGATCGATCTCATCGGTATTGAACCTGAGCCGCTTAAGTATCTTGCGGGCAACCTTGGCCCCTATACGGTGGTGCTGGTAAAAAGTGATTCTGTCGTGAAAATATTCCGCGGCAAACAGCTTGCCCACGTCATGAAAGAGGCAGGCCATGGTGCCGTACCAGTCATAGGGAAGTTCTTCCGGATAATAGCGCATCACCCCAAGGGTATGCTCCCATACATTTTCCAGGCCCTCCTCCTGATTTTTCACCTGCTTTACCCTGCTGAGGGATGCAAGCTCCGGGATGAGACCGTGCAGGATCATGGATTCAAACAGAAGACTTACGAACCTGTGCATATTTTCGGCTTCCACCTTGCGCCATTCGTCCATGAGATCTGTAACTGACACGTAGTCCAGAACCCTCCTGGAAGATCTGAGAATGGCCAGCCAGGTGTTACCCTCTATGGGCAGGCCGAAATTGGCTGAAAAACGCAGGGCCTTGATGGCCCGCAGATAATCTTTCTTCAGAGTCTCGTCGGGCAGCCCCTCAAGGGTGACTTTGCCTGTATCCAGGTCTTCAAAGCCGTCGTAAACGGCCCTGGGATCCGGAATATAAGGACAGGCCCAGGTCAGGGGCATATCCCCCATCTCTTCCAGGCGCTTGACCAGCCTGGGAGTCATGCGGGCTATGGTGCCGTCGGTGTATGAACTTTCTATGACGTCTGCGGGGTAAAAATTGAAGGTCACCTGGCCCTGGCGTAGAGAACCAAGGAAATCCAGTCCCCCGGATGTCTCCAGGCTGGGAAAAAGCTTGGTCAGGCCGGTAAAGTCCAGTTCCGTACAGATATCCACTTCCATGTGGTCCTGATCCATGGCCCGCTCCTGCAGGGGGGCATTGATGACGTATGCATCGTAGCCGTTGCGCATAATGGTCTTGCACACGGCTGCTGCTTCTTTTATGGGCTGGGACATTTTATCTCCTTAAGATTTCGCCTTGAAGCAAAACCCTGCAAAGGTTCAACCGGTTGCAGCAAATAAAGGGGCCGGCCCTCCCGGAGGGCAACCCCTTTCAAATCCAGCAGTGCAGCTTGTTTGCAAGCTTACAGCCTATCTGACACCCTTATTTTTTTCAAGTCTTAGCAGGCGGGTGCCCCTGATTTATTTATCCCCGCAGGATACAGCTGCTAAATATGGCTATACCCTTAGTCCAGTGTAACCATTCAGGGGGTGCCGAAATCGGCCTGGGGACAGTCCCCGCGACACATTGCCTTCACAATCACCAATATTACAAGCGCAAAATTCCGTGATCCTGCACAGACCTACACAGCGAGG
>NZ_QYZY01000171.1:0-1577 GCF_003838035.1 Desulfonatronospira sp. MSAO_Bac3
CCAGGAGGCTGAAGATGAACTACTGTTTCAGATTGCTCCGGGCAGTGATGCTCCCGGGACTGCTCCAGCCGGAGCCGGACTGGCCACACTGGAACAGGAAGCAGGAGAGCTGATGCAGGACTCTCTTTTTCCAGGCATGCGGGAAGAGTACACTGGCGAGCCGGTATCCATAGATTTGCAAAACGCTGAGGTGGAACATGTTCTGCGCCTCATCACCCACCACACGGAATACAATCTCATTTTGGACGAGGAGGTTCAGGGCAAGATTTCGCTGCGCCTGCGGGAAGTCCCCTGGGATCAGGCCCTGGACCTGGTCCTGGCTCAAAAAGATTTGGGCATGGTGCGCAAGGGCAATATCATCCGGGTGACCACCGCGGACAGACTGGAAGCCGAAGAGGAAAGACGCCGCCGCTCCAGGCAGGCGGAACTGGAAGATCAGGAAAGCCTGCGCAAGCTTGAACCCTTGCAGCAGAGATTTATTCAGATCAATTACGCCAGGGCAGAGGAACTGCAGCCCAGGATTGAGGATTTTCTGTCCGAAAGGGGCCGGGTGACTCAGGACGCGCGCACCAACACCCTGATAGTCCTGGATACCCCCGCCCAGCTTGAAGAAATCACTGAATTGATCCAGAATCTGGACCGCCCCGAACGTCAGGTGCTCATCGAAGCCAGGGTGGTATATGCTACAGAGAGTTTTCGCCGCGAACTGGGCATTGACTGGCACTTTGACTACGCTGCACCTATAAGCGGCGCTCTGGAAGGCACGGTGGAAATGCAGAGCATGAATCTGCCCGGACAGCTGGACAACCTCATGGCCCTGGGCGGTGGTCTGGAAAGATTCGCCGGGAGCATGTTTCAGTTGGATGCGCAGCTGCGCCTGGGGGAAGTGGAGAACAAATCCAGCACCATCTCAGCTCCTCAGGTAATGACCCTGAACAACCAGGAGGCCGAAATCGAGCAGGGTACGCGCATCCGCAGACAGGTTGAGGACGAACGCGGCACCAGGACAGAATATGAGGACGCGGTTCTTAGACTGGTTGTCCAGCCCCAGATTACACCTGAAAACAACCTGATCCTGAACCTGGAAGTCAGGGATGATACTCCTGCGGAGGACGGCATCGACACCAAGCTCACCAGGACCACATTACTGGTGGATGATGGAGAAACAATAGTCATAGGGGGCATAAAGAAACTACTGGAAAGTGAGCGTTTCCACCGTGTGCCCGGCCTGTCCAATATCCCAATACTGGGGAGACTCTTTTCAAGCGAATTCGTAGAAGAAGGCAAAGACGAACTGCTCATATTTATCCGCCCCAAGATCCAGTAGAGAAAAAAAGTATGGAACTGAAACTGCCCTCATCCAGAGATCTGCGCAGCATCTGGCAGGAAAGCTTTCTGGGTCAGAAGGGATTCTTTATACCAGGAGAACGTAAGCTTCCCATCGGCCGGGAAATGCAAATTGACCTGGTGGTGGAAGGTTCAAGCTGGGGCTCCCTGAAAATGGTCCCTGTATGGGCCAACCTGTCCGGCCCGGAAAGCAGTGATCTGCCCCGGGGCACCTTTCTTTTGCTCACATC
>NZ_QYZY01000172.1:0-28148 GCF_003838035.1 Desulfonatronospira sp. MSAO_Bac3
ACAAGAAACTTAGACAGGATTAACAGGATTGACAGGATAAGCAATCAGCGGCCCCGGTGAAATCAGCTGCGCTGTCCTTCGGAATTTCACAGGGCAAGCCGGAAGCCGCAGATTGCATTAGCCATCCAGCACTCACTTTCTTCTTCATGAGTGCCGGAAAAAAGTGAGTGCTGGAGTGATAACCTTTTGGCCTGGCTTCCGGCCAGGACAAAAATGTTTTTCTCTTAATCAATCTCTTAATCCTGTTAATCCTGTCAAAAAAGCTCTTTCCTTTATTGGGTTGCGGGCATGGCCCGCGTTAGTACTTAGCGGGGGACAGTCCCCTGTCACGCCAGAGGCGTGAGTGCCAGTAATCACCACCGAGAACCCATAAAAAAACGCCTGCAAAATTCTTTGCAGGCGTAAAAACCGTCCCGGTTGACTGTTCAGCTTATACCTGGCCCTGGCCACAGGGGCAGGCCATGGTTCTCTGGCCAAGCTCCTGGTCTATTGCGAAAAGACCTCCCGGGGCGTCAGCAGTGAGCTTCAGCTTCTGCAGCACTGCATCGGCACTGGCCTCTTCTTCCACCTGTTCAGTCACAAACCACTGTAAAAAGATGTTGGAGGCATGATCCTTCTCCTGGATGGCCAGATCCACCAGCTCGTTTATCAGGCCGGTTACCTTTCTTTCGTGGGAGAGCACGTTTTCAAAGACAGCCAGGGCCGAATCCCAGTTTCCGGGGGGTTCTTCAATGGCCCTCAGCTGGGCCCGGCCTCCGCGTTCATGTATGAAGTCGTAAATCTTCATGGCGTGCATCAGCTCCTCCTGGGCCTGCATGCGCATCCACCTGGCGCATCCGGCCAGGCTTTTATCCTCGAACCAGCCAGACATGGACAGGTACATATAAGAGGAATACATTTCCGCGTTTACCTGCTGGTTCAGGGCCTCCTGCATTTTCGGGGTCAGCATGGTTTACTCCTTGTGGTTAAGGTTTGGTTGATCTGTTTTCAGGGGACAATGGTCCTGTTTCTTTCATGATTCTGCAAGCTTTTCAGCAGTCTTGGTCTCAATTTTTTTGACCTTTATAAGCACCAGGTTGCCCAGGTAAAAATATTCAGTCCCCACCGTCTGCAGTCCAGGCCAGGACATCAAGAGCCCGTGCAGTCCACCTTTTTTAATGAATTCCTGGTAATACTGGTAATGCTTTTTTCCTGCCAGGCGCTCCGGGATGTGTGCCGGAAGGCTTGTTATTCTGCCGCAAACACCGAGGGGCAGAGCGTGTTCCAGTATGACCACATGTCCTGCAGGCCTGGTTATGCGCAGGGCCTCTGCCATTATCTGCTTCTGCACAGGCCATGGGTTTTCATGCAGGGCCAGGCAGAGAAGGGCGCAATCAAAGCTCCGGCTGGAGAATGGCGTACTAGTCAGGTCCGCCTGAACCACGACGGTACGGGGAGAAAAGCCAGCAGCTTTTTTAAGCATTGCAGCGGAAAAATCAACCCCGCAGGCCTGAAAGCCGTACCTGCTTAAAAGCCGGAGCTGACGGCCGGTGCCGCAGCCCAGGTCCACCACTTTTTCTGCCTGCAGTGTTTTTAGCCTGGTGCATATTGTCTTTCTTATGCGGTGTAGAAAAGGGGTTACCGCCAGGTCGTAAAGAGGGGCTATTGCTGAGTAGGGATCAAGTCTGTTCATGTCTGGTATTGCCTGGCAGAGATGGTGCTGAAGGCTTTTTGCACAACTTCTATCTCCTTGTGGGTCATGTCCGCTCGAAGGCAGATCCTCAGTCTTGCCGAATCTTCCGGGACAGTGGGCGGACGGATGGCCCCTGCATAAATGCCGGCCCTGACCAGATCCTCCCGGGCCTGCAGCACTGCCCTGCTTTTTTTCATTATTACCGGGATAATCTGAGTGGTGCTTTTGCCGGTATCATATCCCAGTCTTTGCAAAAAAGACCTGATCTGTCTGGACAGGTCCAAAAGCTTTTCCCCCTGTTGCGGACTGGCCTGTACCTGGCGCAGGGCCTCCAGGCAGGCACCCACAACAGCAGGGGGCAGGGAGGTGGAGTAGATGAAGCTGCGCGCCCTGTTTACCAGAAGGTCTATTAGTTCTCTGGACCCGGCCACATAGCCGCCGTAGGACCCCAGGGCCTTGCTGAAGGTCCCCATGTGCAGGTCCATTTCCTGCTCAAGATCCAGTTCATGGACCAGACCTCGGCCTCTGCCCAGTATGCCGGTGGCATGGGCCTCGTCTGCAATGGTAAGCACCCTGTACTTTTTGCACAGGTTTAATATTTCCGGTAAAGGGGCTCTGTCTCCGTCCATGCTGAAAACAGTGTCTGTGATGAGGATCTTGGGAGCCTGGACGGGTTTTTGGGCCAGAAGATATTCCAGGTGTTCTGGATCGGCGTGCCTGTAGCGCACGTGAGTCGCCCTGGACAGGGTGATGCCGTCAATTATGCTGGCGTGATTGAGCCTGTCCGAAAAGACCAGGCATTTTCTGTGGGCCAGGGTGCTTAATATCCCCAGGTTGGCAGCGTATCCGGAACCGAATACCAGGGCTGCGTCAGTGCCTTTGAACCGGCAGAGTTCTTCTTCCAGGGCGGTGTAAAGAGAGTAGTTTCCGGAAATAAGCCGGGATGCACCGCTGGACGTGCCGAATTCTTCCACGGCCCGGATGGATGCTTCTTTCATCTCTTTTGAACCGGCCAGTCCCAGGTAGTTGTTGGAAGCCAGGTTTAAAAGCCTTTGTCCCTGAAAATCCAGGTACAGGTCCGGACCGTGATCTACAGCGGGAATGCTTCGTTCGTGGGACTGCGGCATTTTTTTTCCGGGTGGGGGATAGTGTTTTGTGGTCATTTTACTCTGCCTGGCTGCTTAGAGGTTCTGGAAAAAAGGAAGGAAAGGCCCGTGGATTTAAAAAACTGCTCAGCATCATTTAGGAGAAAAGCACCCTCGAAGCAAGGTCCTCTCGGGAGCTGCAATATTTTTGAGTCAGCATTCAGGAGATCTTAAGTGATGGTTCCTGGTCCTCACGCCTTTGGCGACACCTTTCCTGTACAGTTAAAATATGACAAACGCTAAGTTGTGTGAACCTTCAAAGAAGTGCTTAGCGGGGACAGTCCCCAGGCCCTGCGCCAGGAACTACAACTGAGTGCCCCCTGAATGGTTACCGAATGGTTACTTTTTTGGGATGAGCCCTGCAAAACACCTTTTACAGGCGGATGTTTTTCAGTTAAGAACAAAAACGGATGACAGGTTCTTTTGTATCTGCGGGGCATTTTTCTGGAGCAAGAAACTATATCAGGAGTTGATGAATGGATATATGCATAGTGGGTACGGGGTATGTCGGCCTGGTGAGTGCGGCCTGCTTTGCGGAGATGGGCAACAACGTGTATTGCGTGGATGTAAATCCGGATGTGGTTGAGACCCTGAACCAGGGCCGGGTGCATATATTCGAGCCCGGTCTTGAAGAGCTGGTGCGCAGGAACAGGGACCAGGGCCGGCTTCATTTTACCCCGGATATTCGCGAAGGCCTGGATAACAGCCTGTTTGTTTTCATCTGCGTGGGCACTCCCCCCGGGGAAGACGGCCGGGCGGATCTTGGTTTTGTCCGCCAGGTGGCCAGGGATGTGGGACGCAGCATGCAGGAGTATAAAATAGTGGTGGACAAGTCCACGGTGCCTGTGGGTACTGCGGACATGGTGCGTGAACTTATTCAGTCTGAGCTGGACAGCAGGGGGTTGGAACTGGAATTCGACGTGGTTTCCAACCCGGAGTTTCTCAAGGAAGGTGACGCGGTTTCCGATTTCATGAAGCCCGACAGGGTTATCGTGGGTACAGACAATATCCGGACAGCGGAACTCTTAAGAGTGCTTTACTCGCCCTTTGCCCGCAGCCGGGAAAAGATGATGGTCATGGGGGTCCGCAGCGCCGAGATGACCAAGTATGCCGCCAACTGCATGCTGGCCACCAAAATTTCCTTCATCAACGAGATAGCCAACATATGTGAAAAGGTGGGGGCTGACATAGGCGATGTGCGCAGGGGGATAGGCTCAGACCACCGCATAGGGTATCACTTTATTTATCCGGGGGTGGGTTTTGGCGGTTCATGTTTTCCCAAGGATGTCTCGGCCCTTATCAGTACCGCCCATGAACAGGAATACACCCCCAGCCTGCTCAGGGCAGTTGAGGATGTCAACCGTTCTCAGAAGAAGGTGCTGGCCCGCAAGGTGCAGGAATACTTTTCGGAACTGGGAGGAGTACAGGGCAAAACCCTGGCCATGTGGGGGCTGGCCTTCAAGGCCAATACCGACGACGTGCGCGAGGCCCCGGCCCTGGAAATTATAAAGGAACTCACAGCCAGTGGCATGCAGATAAAGGCATATGATCCTCAGGCGGGTGAGAATGCCGCCCGGGTGCTGCAGGACAATCCGGGGGTGGAGGTGGTTAAGGACCAGTACAGTGTGCTCCAGGGGGCTCACGCACTTGCAGTGGTCACGGAATGGAACCAGTTCAGAAACCCGGACCTAAAGCGCATAAAATCCGAACTTGAGATCCCGGTGATATTTGACGGGCGCAACCTTTATCCTCCACGGATGCTGGAGGAGATGGGATTTTCCTATTTCTGCATGGGCAGACAACCGGTTTTAAACAGTCTGGCTGGTAAAGCAGAAGGCCAGTCTTTAATCTCTTGAACACGGATTTTTGACCGCTTATGGATTTTCTGCCTGCAACTGAGTGTTCAGGGGTTATTTGTATTTAAAAATGCCAACACTAACACTGCAGCTGAGCTGAGAACGGATGGGGGATGCGTGGATGGTCGGGATGGCAGGATTCGAACCTGCGGCCTCAGCGTCCCGAACGCTGCGCTCTAGCCAGACTGAGCCACATCCCGACATAAAAAAGTAATATAAAGCAGGCCGGATAAAAAATCAAGACCCTGTACTCTGAAAACCAGGCCCGGGTTTTTCGGTGTCTGTTTTGGTCAATCGCAGCCAGCTTGTTTGAAGTCAGGCAATGAGTTATCAAGGAAGAACTATGCAAAAATATGATCAGGGGAAAAAAGCTACGGTCCTGGTGGTGGACGATGAAGAAAGCCTGCGCGAGATTTGCCAGGATGCCCTGAAGGATGAAGGATACGAGGTATTGCAGGCTGAAGACGGCGTGCAGGCAAAGGAGCAGATTGCCAGGCATCAGGATATTGACCTGATTATTTCCGATCTTCGAATGCCCCGCCTGGGAGGCCTGGAGCTTCTGCAGTATACAGCCGAGCACAATCTGGATATAGATTTTCTGGTTATGACCGGTTTTGCCAGTATTGAAACCGCTGTGGAGTGCATCAAGACCGGGGCAGCGGATTATCTGCCCAAGCCTTTCAATATCAGCCATCTGCTGGTCAAAGTGGACAAGGTCATCAGAAACAGGCAGTCCCGCCAGGAGCGCAACCGCCTGAGCAATATCGTCAGGATGCTAAATGTCAGCAATGCCCTGAACGCCCAGCTGGACCTGAAATCCATCTGCTACGAATTTGTATCCCAGGTCCAGAAGAATTTCCGGCCCGACAGCGTGGTCCTTTTTCTAATCAAGGAGGAAAAGAATTCTCTGGTCAAATATGTGGTCAGGGGCAGAACATTAAGGGAGAATCCGAAACTTTTCTCTGAACTCAAAGGCCTTGGGGAAAAATCTGTCCGGGAGAGCAGGTCCTTCCTTCTGGACAAGGGCAATGCCAGGGAATATCTCAAGGCTGATCCTGGAAAGTTTCAGCATTCCATCTTGATCTCCCCCCTTTATTCCCAGCACAACAGGGTTGGGGCCGTGGTTCTCCTGCGCGAGGAAGACAACCTGTTCACCAATGAAGACCTCCAGCTTCTGGGAGTTTTTGCCGCCCATGCGGCTACAGCCATGCAAAACGCCAGAATGTACGGCAAGATGCGGGATAAAAACCTGGACATCATCAGGTCCTACGCCAAGGCGGTGGAAGCCAAGGATTATTATACAAAGGGGCATTCCGAGCGGGTGGCGGTTTATGCCATGAAGCTCGGAAGCAGGCTCAAGCTTGACTCCAAGGAACTGGAAGACCTGTACACAGCAGGGGTGCTGCACGATATTGGGAAAATAGGAATCCCTGATCATATCCTGAACAAACCATCCCAGCTGACAGATGAAGAGTTCAGGGTCATGCAGAGCCATCCCGGCATTGCCAGGGATATCCTGGCCCAGCTCTGGTCCTTAAACGACATTCTGCCCGTGGTATATCATCATCACGAACGTGTGGATGGCGGAGGTTATCCAGAAAGTTTGAGCAACGGCCAGATTCCCTTTCTGGCCAAACTTATAAGCGTTGTGGATGCCTTTGAAGCCATGACTTCTGACCGGGCCTACCGCGACGCCCTGACCTGGGAGAAGGCCAGAGATATCCTGGAACAGGGAAGCGGAACCCAGTGGGAAGATGAGCTGGTGCAGGAGTGGATCAAGCTGGTCCAGGAGACAGGCCTGGAGAATATCCAGAAGGATATTCAATCAAGTCCCGCAGCCTTCAAGGGGTAAATGCCGGATGACCAGTGCCCGGTGCGGATCTTTTTTCCGGAGCCATGTGGCCCGGACAATCGAGTACAGCGAGAAACCAAGGTGGCAAAAGTGATCAGAGTCGTAGTAGTTGACGATTCGGCCTTCATGCGCAAGGCAATCAGCACCATGCTTCAGAAGGACCCCGAGATCGAAGTGGCGGGGGTGGCCAGAAACGGCCAGGAAGGCTTAGATATGGTGCGCAAGCTGAATCCGGATGTAGTTACTCTGGATATTGAGATGCCGGTCATGGACGGGCTTACCGCCCTGAAACACATCATGATGGAAATGCCCAGGCCGGTGATTATGGTCAGCTCACTGACCACCGAAGGCGGAGAGGCCACCCTGAAGGCCATGGAATACGGGGCGGTGGACTTTATCCCCAAGCAGCTCTCCAAGGTCAGCCTGGACATAGTAAAGATCGAGAAGACCCTGCAGTCCAAGGTCAAGACAGTGGTTCAGAAAAAGGGGAGTCAGGCCGGAGCCGTGGCCAGGAGCAAACCAAGAACAGCTAAGGAGGTTTCCAGAACCATTCAGGACAGGCCCAGGGGAAAAGTGGTCCGGGACATAGTGGTTATAGGGGTTTCCACGGGAGGACCTCCGGCGGTGCAGAAGGTGCTCTGCGAACTCCCCCCGGATTTCCCCGCCGGGATCCTCATCGCCCAGCATATGCCGGGTGCATTCACGGGTCCCTTTGCCAAACGTCTGAACGACGCTTCTTCCCTCTGGGTAAAGGAGGCTGAAGACGGGGATGTCTTGTCCCCGGGGCGGGTCTTTATAGCCCCCGGTGGCAGGCACCTGATTCTAAACCCCAGGGCTTCAAGGATCGAACTGTCCGTAACAGCCAAGCCCGAGGATGTTATATACAAACCCTCGGTCAATGTGCTTTTCAGTTCTGCGGCCAGCGGCCCGGGGCACAGGACGGTTGGGGTTGTCATGACCGGAATGGGCAGCGACGGCCTGCTCGGGGCCAGGGACCTCAAGGCGAAAAAGGGTGTGCTCCTGGCTCAGAGCGAAGAGACCTGTGTGGTATACGGCATGCCCCGGGCGGTCATAGAAGAGGGGCTGGCCGACCAGGTGCTAAGCCTTGACGACATGGCCCAGGCCATTACAAACCACCTGTACGAGACGTGACTTTTTTCCAGCCACAGGGTCGGATGGCGGGAGGCATTGGCTGACTTGCCTTCAGGCAACTGCCGGGCATGTTTTGTATCTGCTTTTATCTTGAAAAACCGTCAAAAGCAGAAGCATGCAGAAGCTGCCTTTTGCAGCAGATAAACAGGAGCAAAAATGCATCAGGACCAACAGGAGATACTAAGGCTCTTGCAGAGCGAAAACCAGGCGGACCAGCGTGAAGGGGCCTTTCTGGCCCGGGATATAAAACTGGCGGCGGCGGTTCCCCACCTGGTGGAACTTTTGCAAAGCCGAAGCATCGGGGTGCAGGAGGCTTCGGACATGGCCCTGCGCAAGATCGGCGGTGCCGGAAGCGTAAACGCTCTCATCCCCCTTCTGTCCAGCGATTCCCCCCCGGTGCGCAATCTGGCCATGGATATCCTGAGGCATATCGGACACCAGGACATGGACGCCCTGCTGGGACTGCTCAAGAACGAAGACCCGGACCTGCGGATTTTTGCCGCGGACATCCTGGGCTCCACCAGATCCTACCTGGCTGTGAGCCCCCTGTGCGAGCTTCTTCTCAAGGACCCGGAGGTCAATGTCCGCTACCAGGCTGCTGTGAGCCTGGGGGATCTGGGCAGATCCGGGGCCACGGAGTGTCTGAACCGGGCCTTCATGGATGAGGAATGGGTGCAGTATGCAGTGGTGGAAGCCCTGTCCAAGCTGCGGGACGAGTCTTCGGTCAAGGTGCTTATTCAGGCCCTGGGCAACAGTTCGGAACTGGTGTGCTCCATGATAGTCGACGCCCTGGGGGAGATGGGCAACATTAAATCCGTGCCCATGCTGCTCAAGCGCATGGAGGATTCTCCGGCGGCCCTGCGCAACAAGATAGTCAAGGCAGTGATCAAGATCCTGGGCGGCAAGGCCCTGACATTCCTGAGCAACAAGGAAAAGGAAAAACTGCATGAATATCTGCTGGCGGCTGTAAACGACGATGAGACTGATATACAGGACGCGGCGATACTGGGGCTTGGCTACGTGGGCCAGGAAAGGGCGACCCGCAAGATTCTGGAGCGCGCGACCCGGATGGATCCGGAGCATGAAGAGGACAGGCTGAACAGAGCCCAGCAGTCCCTGGTATCCATAGGTTGCAATGAGTCCCTGGTGGAGGGCCTTTTCTCGGATGACGAAACCCTGTCCTTACTGGCGGTAAAGGCTCTGGGCAGCATCGGCGGCAATGAGGCGGTGACAAACCTCATGAGCGCTTTTCCCCGGAAACACCGTGATCTGCAAAGGGAGATCGCCTGGGTGCTTCATGACTGTGCCGGCTGGGAGGCCAGGGATTTTTTTGTGCAGATTCTGCGGGAACATCAGGACGGGGATGTGCTCAAGGCGGGACTGGGCTTTATCGGAAACAGACTGCAGGACGAAGACAGTGTTTTTGTTCTCATGGGGTTTCTGGAGCACCCCTGGGACGACGTCAAGGAGACCGCCCTGGAAGCAGTTTTGAGTATCGGCGGGGACAAGGTCCTGGAGCACTTTCAGAATATGCTCACCAGCCGGGAGATCATTCACAGGGTCATGGCGGTTTACGCCATGGGCAAGCTGGGCGCTGCCAGCAGCCTTGAGAGCCTTTCCAGGGCCCTGGGTGACGAGGCTTACGAGGTCAGAAAAATCGCCCTGGAGGCCCTGGGCCATATCTGTCCCGAAGACAGAAATGTTCTGCCCCTGGTGGTCCAGGCCCTTCAGGATGAAAACAGGGAAGTCAGACGGGGGGTTGTGGAGCTTCTGGATGAATGCCCTCACCCGGATACCCATTTTTACCTGCTCAAGGCCCTGGAAGATCCCGATGAATGGGTCAGAGTCAGGGTGATAGAGGCCCTGGGCAGAAACCGGGTCAAGGAGCACATCCCGGAGATGCTGTCCATCTGGGAGAGAAGTTCCCAGCTGGTGAAGATAAAGATCGTGGAGGCCCTGGGCAGTATTGGTGGGCAGACGGCATTCAGGTCTCTTCTGGACATTCTCGACTATGGCGATCCGGAAATCCAGGATGCAGCGGAAAGAGCGCTGGATAAACTTCAGGAACAAGGTACGGAGCAGGGGCAAGAATGAATTCGCCATTTTCCCAAAGCATAACCTTCAAGAAAGAACTGAAGATCGATGACCAGGAATTCAAGCAGCTGCGCGACTTTATATATGAAAAAAGCGGCATCTATATCGGGGACAACAGGAAATACCTTCTGGAAAACAGGCTGGGCAACAGGCTCAAGGCCCACAACCTCAAGAGCTTTAAAGAGTATGCCTATTTTTTGCGCTATGATTCCCAGCGCAATGAGGAGCTGGCCAAGCTTTTCGAGGTGATAACCACCAATGAGACCAGCTTTTTCCGCAATCCGCCCCAGATAAAGATTTTTCAGGACCAGATCCTCAAGGATATTATAAAGGCCAAAAAGGCCAGAGGTGAAAAAAAGCTGACCATTTGGTCCGCCGGATGCTCCACAGGAGAGGAGCCGTATACCCTGTCCATAGTGCTGCATGAGGTCCTGCAGCACGAGCTCGGCTCCTGGAAGCCAAAAATCATCGCCAACGACCTGTCCAATGCGGTTCTCTCGGCGGCCAGGCGGGGCATATACACGCAGTATGCCCTGAGAACCACCCCGCCGGAAATCATCAAAAGGTATTTTGTTGAAGAATCCGAGGGCAAGTTCAGAGTCCAGGACAGGGTCAAGGACCTGGTGCAGTTCGGCCAGATCAACCTGAGCGACCGTTTTCAGCTCAAAAAGGTGGAGCGCTCAGACGTGATTTTCTGCCGCAATGTGATTATATATTTTGACGACGAAATGAAAAAGAACGTCATAAATTCATTTTATGACAACCTGTTGCCGGGGGGATACCTTTTTATCGGCCATTCCGAGTCTTTGCACAACATCAGCCGGGCCTTCAAACCCCTGCATTATCCGGGGTCCATTGTGTACCTCAAGGAAAAATAAACCGAAGTTTGTGATCCGGGAGACTGCTTATGCAGAAGCAAGAAGAGCGCAGGCAGTATGTGCGCATTCCAAAGAACTACAGGGTGGAGCTTCAACCTCTGGAATTTCCCCTGGCCGCCCAGAAAAAGATCAGGGTGGAGTCAGCGGATATAAGTTCCGGGGGACTCAGGCTCAGCTGCGATGAAAAGTTCGGTGAAGGCCAGACAGTCCAGGTCCGGGTATATATTTCCGGGCTGAACAAACATCACCCCGGTTTTTTCAAGGTGTTTGAAAGCGATGCCGGGCAGTATCTTCAGGCGGTGTCAGAGGTGAGCTGGGTCCGGGAGAAGGTTGCTTTTGAGCTCTACGAGATGGGGCTTAAGTTCGTGGATGTCTACGAGGACGACTGGCAGGCCCTGAAGACCATGCTGGACAGGATGCAGTAAAGGCTCAAGCCGGGTTTGCACCCCGGTGCAGGAGGGGTTTCATTGCCTGGAGAGGTGCTTGCAATAGCCAACCAGAAAGGCGGGGTGGGCAAGACGACTACAGCGCTGAATCTGGGTTCGTCTCTGGCCGGGCTCAAGAAAAAGGTCCTGGTCATGGATCTTGATCCCCATGCCTGCGCCTCCATTCACCTGGCCTTTTACCCGGAACAGGTGACTCATTCCGCCCTTGACATTTTTAAGGCATACCCGGATTTTGAAGGCACGTACAATACCTGTGTGTATAAAAACAGGCAGGGCCTTCTTTTCGATTTTGTCCCCAGCAGCATTCAGCTCTCGGAACTGGACGCGGATCTGCGGGACGTTTCCGGAAAAGGGCTGATTCTTAAAAAATGGATTGACGGACTACGAAATGATTATGATGTCATAATCATAGACTGCCCTCCGCAGATGGGCATTATCCTGGTGAATTCACTGGTGGCCGCCGATCTGGTGATTATTCCCACGCAGACCGATTTTCTCGCCCTGCACGGGTTCAAGCTCATTTTCGATACCATGCGGCTGTTAAACAAAGCCCTGAAAAGGCCGATAAAATATAAAGTGCTGGCTACAATGTACGACAGAAGGGCCAGTGCATGCCGCCGGGTTCTAAATACCCTGCACAGGAAAATGGGGCCGGAAAGACTTTTCGAGACAGTGATAAACACTGATACCAAGTTCAGGGAAGCAAGCGCCAGGGGCAGGGTCATACATGACTATGCCCCGAGGTCCAGGGGCGCTTTGGAGTATTACAAGCTGGCCCGGGAGATACTTAAAAAATGAAAACTCCAGAACAGTACTTTCAGGAGCAGGTGTTTGACTCTGATACCCTCCTGGATCAAAAAGAGGTTTCGGACCAGGAACAGGCGTTTATCCAGAAATACCTCGGAGAACTCGCCGAAAATCTTCCTGACGTGGGTCCCCAGGCCAGGCAGACTCATGCTTTTCCTCCCCCGGCAAAAGAAGAAAGCGTGGATGCAGGAGATGATGAGCAGACGTTTGAGGGGGGCCGGGAGGAAAAATACGGGGCTGCAGGCCTCTCAGAGGACCTGCGCCGGCGTCAGGAAGTGCAGTTAGTGAGTTTTTTCATGGGGCAGCAGGAGTATGCCCTGCCCATAGATGCGGTCCAGGAGGTGATCAAGTATATCCAGCCCTCCAGGCTGCCCACGGCCCCGGCGCATGTGGAAGGAGTGATAAACCTGCGCCGCAAGATCACCCCGGTGGTGGATCTGCCGGGTTTTATGCGTATAAAAAAGTCTGACAGAGATGAACACAGGTTCATGGTGGTCTGCAGGCATTCAGGGTTCCAGGTTGCTCTTTTGGTGGAGCGTATTGCTACTATGTACCGCATATCCGACAGTGATATCGAGTGGAACGTGGACAGTGCCCTGGGTGGCGGTTCAGGTGTGGTGGAGGCTTTGATCAAGAATAGAGAGAGGATTATCTCCGTACTGAGCATTGAAAAGATAGTCCAGCATCTGCTGGGGGACCATAAAGACCTATAAACCATGGAGCAGCACCGAAAATGGCCAAACATATTCTCATGGTGGATGATTCCAAGACAGTGCGAAACCTCATTGCCTTTATCGTCAAGAAGGAGGGGTTTCATGTGACCACTGCCGAAGACGGCCTGGACGCCCTGGAAAAGCTTTATGCCGCCTCAAACGTTGACCTGATAATAACGGACATCAACATGCCCCGCATGGACGGTTTTACCTTCGTGCAGAACCTGAGAGAGCAGGAGGCATTCCGGGATGTGCCCGTAATCATTTTGTCCACGGAAGGGCAGGAAAAGGATAAGGAGCAGGGTCTCAGCCTGGGGGCCAATCTGTACATGGTCAAGCCGGCCCAGCCGGAATGGCTTTTGAAAAATGTAAAGATGCTTCTGGGGTAATTTAAAGGTGTCGTTTTCAAGGCGCAGGCATGTAAGAAACCGGGCGCGGAGTAATATATGAGCCAAGACTTTTTCGACCCGGAAGTGTATTCCGACTTTGTAGTGGAAGCCAGGGAGCACCTGGAGACCATCGAGCCCAAGCTTTTGGAGCTGGAGAATAATCCCGGCAACCTGAGTCTTCTAAACGATATCTTCCGGCCCATGCATTCCCTCAAGGGGGCTTCAGGCTTTTTAGGTCTAAAGGACATGAATGCCCTGGCCCACAAGGGCGAAAATATCCTGGACGAACTGAGGCAGGGCCGCATCCAGGCCAACTCCTCCATTATGGACCTGATCCTGGAAGCCACCGATGCCTTGCGCACCATGGTGGACAACCTGGAAAGCATGGGGCACGAGGGCAGCCTGGAAGTAGGGCACATAATCGAGCACATTGACGAAATTTTAAAAAACAAGGATGAGCAGGCCTCATCAGGTGCTCCGGCTCAAGAAGTTCAAAAGGAAGAGCAGGACTTTTCCCATCCTGCAGCAGAACAGAACTATCTCCTGAACATGGTCAGCCTGGATCATTTGAGCGACTTCATAGAAGAGGCCCAGGAAAACCTGACGGCCATAAACTCCTTGCTCCTGGAAATGGAGAAAGGTGAAGGCAGCAGCCAGGACCGGATAAACGACCTGTTCCGCAATTTTCACAATCTCAAAGGCAACAGCGGCATTATAGGGTATATAGAACTCAATGCACTGGCCCATGAAGTGGAGACATTCTTAAACACCATCCGCTCCGGAGAACAGGTCCTGGACCCGGAGGCTGTGGACGTCCTCCTGGAGACGGTTGATGTCCTGGAATCTCTGCTTGGCAATATCGACAGGGAGACTGGAGAAGTGCAGCCGGAAAGCATATCCGGCATTACCTCGCGCATAAAGGAATTGAAAAAGCGTTTCCAGGTGCACCAGGACGAAGAAGACAAAGCAAAGGACAACGGGGCCCGGGAAGAGGCAGAAAACATTTTTGCTCAAGCCCCGGCGGATAATGAGGTTGCAGGGCAACAACAGGGAGACAATGATCCGGAGGTGGATCCCCAAGACCTGCAGATTTTCAGGCAGACTGTGGACCAGCAGTTTTCCAATATGAAACACGCCCTGGACAAATTAGAAAAGGAGGGCACGGACAAGGAACTGGTTGACGGTCTCTACAGGTCGCTGGTGACGGTGCAGAATTCCACCGGGTACATGGGATTTGAAGAACTCAAGAATTATGCTTCCAATACCGCCAACCTTGTGGACCAGGGCCGGAAGACGGATACAGACTTTTCCCTGATGCACGGTATCCTCAAGCAGGAAGTGGACATACTGGAATCCATGATCAACAGGCATCTCTCAGGGCTGTCTTCAACGGTCCAGGACCTTCCTGCACAGCCCTCCCCGGAGCCTGACAGGGAAACCTCTGCAGAAAAGCCGTCGGAGGCTTCCCGGGTCAGCTCCGATCCACAGGAAGAAGCAGAGCCCTTTGCACCAGCAATGGATATCCCGGAGCAGCAGCAAGCCCAGGCAGCCAGTCAGGCCGGGGAATCTGCAGAGCCATCAGGAGCCGGCAAAAGCGCAGACCAGGGAGCGGGCAGTGAGCCCCAGGCCAAAAGCCAGGGAAGCACTACATCCACCATCAGGGTGGACCACGGCAAGCTGGATGAGCTTATGAACCTCATCGGGGAGCTGATTATAAACCGCAACAGGTTCGCAATGCTCTCCAGGTCCCTGGAAGAGGGGCAGGATGTAATGGAGGTGGCCCAGCAGCTTAATGAGACCACCAACTCCATGGCCCGCATTTCCGACGATCTGCAGGTGACCATAATGAATGTGCGCATGGTGCCCGTACGTTCGGTGTTTACCAAGTTTCCCCGGTTAGTGCGTGATCTGAGCCGCAAGAACAACAAGAACATTCAGCTCATCACTGAAGGTGAGGAAACCGAGCTGGACAAAAGCGTTGTGGAGCTCATAGGCGATCCCCTGGTGCATCTGATCCGCAATGCAGTGGATCATGGCCTGGAACTGCCGCAAGAGCGAAAAGACCGGGGCAAGGAGGAAAAAGGGACAGTATGGCTGCGGGCAGCACATAAAGGCAACTCCGTGGTTATCGAGATAGAGGATGACGGCAAGGGGATAGATCCGGAAAAGATGAAAGCCAAGGCAGTGGAAAAAGGGATCATAGACCGGGAGGAAGCCAGGAACATGGAGGAAGATCAGGCGGTGGATCTTATTTTCGCACCGGGCTTTTCCACGGCCGAGACCATTACTGATGTATCCGGGCGCGGTGTGGGCATGGATGTGGTCAAAAACAATATCAAGAGCCTGAAAGGCAATATATCCGTGACCTCTGCTGTGGGCCAGGGGACCAGGTTCTCCATAGCCCTGCCTCTGACCCTGGCCATAATAGACGCCCTTATGGTCAAGGTGAACGGGCAGGTCTACGCCATTCCCTTAGACGCGGTATCCGAGACCACCAAGATCCAAGCCGGCAGGCTAAATGAGATCAACAACCGCAAGGTAATAACCCTGCGCGGGGAGGTTCTGGGTATTTCCGATCTGGCGGAGCTGCTGGAACTGCCTGTGGACCAGGCAGACAGGGATGAGCTGCCCTTAGTCATAATCAAGGTCGGAGACCGCAGGATGGGCTTCATTGTGGAAGACCTGCTGGAAAGGCAGGAGGTGGTCATCAAGTCCCTGGGAGAATACCTGGGGGACCAGCCAGGAATTTCAGGAGCTACTATCATGGGCGATGGAAGTGTGGTACTCATCCTTGATCCCAACGAAATCTACAGGATCGCCACCAGCAGGAGTTGACCCCATATGAGCGCCGGCAGCAGAAAGGAGTCCGGTTCAGATAAAAACCGCAAAATGTCCCGCAGAGATCTGTTCAAGGGGGTATTCAATAAGGTCCGGGGCAACAAAGCCCCGGAAAGGGAATCAAGCGGGCTGGATCCGGACATGGCTTACGCGGACAGGCTGATCAGGCAGGGAGAGTACGAAAAGGCCGCCCACCTGTACTCCAGAAGGCTCAAGAAAGAACCAAGGCACCTGGAGGCCATGCGCAGCATGGGGTACTGCCATTTCATGCAGGGGGATTATTCCAGGGCCAGAGAGGCCTGGGAAAAGCTTCTGGGATTTCGCCCCAGGGACAACTTCGCCCTTCTCTACACAGGCCTTGCCTGCGCCAGGCAGGGGGACGTCCATGAAGCCCTGGAAAACTGGAAGCTATACTATGATATCCGCAAACCCGCGGTGCAAAGAGCGATAAATCTCTTTCTGGCCAGGCAGGAGAGAGGTGAGGAGCTGGACGCCCGGGAAATGGCGGACTCGGTTCAGGAGGCCCTGGAAAAGCAGAAAGATGTCTGAAATGGGCAGAAGCCAGAAGTCAGAGATCAGAAGTCAGAAGTCAGAAGTCAGAGGTCAGAAGGCAGATGTCAGAAGGCAGAGGTCAGGGGGCAGCCAGCACTCAACTTGAGGCAGTGATTTTGCCCTCCGTAGGCGTAGGCTCCTCTGAGCCGGAGGCCGGGCCCGGCTGGACCGGCAGCTCAAGTTGAGTGCTGGATGGCTGAAAACTCAGTTTGTCTTGTCTGATCCGGGATGATGGTGTTCAGTATCCTGGATATTCAGGGCCAGGTTTACCTTCTGAGCGCTTTCACTGGCCTTCCATTCTTCATAGATCTCAATCCACCTGTCGAAATCCAGGACCTTGCGATCCAGCTGCTCTTCGTGCAGCCCGGCCCAGGTATTGAAGAGCTGGATCTCGCCCTTGAATACAGCATGGTCCATAATCCGGGGGACAAAGCCCACATCGTACTTTATTCCGTCGAACTGGTGCATGATATGCTCCACAATGGCCTGGCGGCACACTTCAGGGGTTATTTCCTTTTCACACAGGGTCCTGGCCAGATCAGCCAGGTGGCCGTATTTTTCCTGCATTTTCTCAAGCAGTTCCTCGTCCAGGTTTATGGAAAGACTGCCTTCATCATCACTGATGAAGTAAAACCTGAGCCATAACTCAAACTGAAATACACGGGTAAGGTCCCTGATGGCCTCTTTGGTTTTCTCTTCACTGGTCTGCATTCAATACTCCGTATACAGCCGGTTCATCTGTTGAAGTTTTTAAACAGCTGCAATTTAAGCTTGATTATTTTATTCGATCACCTTGTAGCCCGCGTCCTCAACCGCCTTTTTCACCGCTGCCATATCAAGGTCCTCTCCGGCATCAATATCTGCATGCCCGCTTTCCAGGCTGACCTGGACACCGGACACACCGGGCATCTTGTTCAGGGCATCGGTTACAGCTTTTACACAATGTCCGCATGACATGCCTTCTATTTTTATTCTGGCCATGGTGACCTCCCTTTGGGTTTAAATTCGGCAGCCGGGCAGAGCTGCAGGGTCAAAAATACCAATCGCCGGAGTGAAAACAGAGTCAAAACAGCAGTATCTGTTTCGGCCCTGTTTGTATCCTGAGTGCCATACATACTGCCTTGATATAAACCCCCGGGTCAAGAGGAAAACGTCACGGGCCAGGGCGTAAAAGCTGTAAGCTGCAGGCTTGACTTTTTTGAATCCTTAAGAGAATATCCTCTATTTACTTTACATGTCTGGTTTGCGCAAGAAAGCCGGGCTTAAGCAGGAGATTTGTATGCCGGTACTGGTAGTTAATGTCGACCACGTTGCCACTTTAAGGCAGGCCCGCATGGGGAGCGAGCCTGAGCCGGTCACAGCGGCCCACCTGGCGGAAATTGGCGGTGCCCGTGGCATCATCGTTCATCTGCGTGAGGATCGCAGGCATATACAGGACCGGGATCTGAGGCTTTTAAAATCCACTCTTACAGCCAATCTGCACCTGGAAATGGCTGCAACAGAAGAGATGCAGGGTATCGCCCTGGATGTGCTGCCGCACATGGTCTGCCTGGTCCCGGAAAAACGCGAGGAGCTCACTACCGAGGGAGGCCTGGAGTGCAGGGGGCGCGAAGGCTTTATCAGGGATTATCTGGAACCGTTCAAAGAAAGAAATATCCATACCAGTCTTTTTATAGATGCAGAGCCGGACCAGATAGAAGCTGCTGCTTCAAGCGGTACCGAATATATCGAGATTCACACAGGCCATTATGCCGATGCCCCGGATTCCCCGTCCAAAAAGACAGAGCTGGATAAAATACTGGCCGGGATCAGATATGCCCACTTGCTGGGCCTCAAGGTCAATCTGGGCCATGGTCTGAACTATCAGAACATTCTGGCTTTTGCTGCAGTGGAAAATATCTGCGAATACTCCATCGGCCACAGTATTATATCCAGGGCGGTGATGGTGGGCATGGTCAGGGCCGTGGAGCAGATGAACGAAATCATCCGCGGCTTTGCCAGATAGGGTAAGCTTCCGGCAGTAAGAGGGTTTCCGGCAAAAGCAGAAGAGCTTTAAACAGTTTCGACTGACAGGCATTTCTGGATAAAATGTTCTAATAACAGCAGGAGAAAGGTAATATGTATCTGCCCTTGCCCACTCCGCAGGAAATGGCTGCCTGGGACAAAAGAAGCATGGACGACTTCGATCTCAGGCCGGAACTGTTAATGGAGAACGCCAGCCGCGAGGCCTTCAGCCAGATCAAGCACAGGTTTGCTGATCTTGCCGGGCGTTCCGCCCTGCTCTTTGCAGGTCCGGGCAATAACGGCGGCGATGCCTTTGCCCTGGCCAGGCACCTGTGGATCAGCGGGGTCAAGGTCATGACCCTGCACTCCAAAAGGCTCAAGGAGTATGACGGTGCTTCGGGTTATCACCTTTCAGTACTGCGCAAGCTGGAAGTGCCCTATGCCCATCTTTCTGAATACAACTTTGATTTTATCAGAGACGTGGACATTATCGTGGATGGGCTCCTGGGCACGGGTTTTACAGGGGAACTGCGCCAGGACTACGTGGACTGGATAAAATCCATCAACAAAATGGGAGAAAAGGCTTACGTCATCTCCCTGGATATTCCTTCAGGCATCGATGGTATAACCGGCGAGCCCAGCCCTGTGGCTGTAAGGGCCGACGATACCGTGGCCTTTGAAGAGGCCAAGCTGGGTCTTATGCAGCCGGAAGCCAGAGAGTACGTGGGTTGCCTGAGCATTAAAAAAATCGGTATTCCTCAGAGCATCAAGCATGACAGCCCCCCGGAACATTATGTCCTGGATGTTGATATACTGGACAGGCTGGTAATCCCCAGACGGACGATGCACAAGGGAGAGGGAGGGCACGTGCTGGTGCTGGGAGGGTCCCAGGCCCTTTCGGGTGCGGCTGTGCTCACCTGCCTGGGTGCCCTGCGCGCGGGTGCCGGCCTGGTGACCCTGGCCTGCCCGGCTGATCTTGCCCGGCAGATAAGATGCGGATGGCCCGAGATCATGACAATCCCTCTGGGTGAAGGATTTGATTGGCGCCGGGAAATGTTCAGCCAGCTAAAGGACGAGCTGCCCCGTTTCGATTCTGTGGTGGTGGGCCCGGGCATGGGCCGTGACGACGATACCAGGGCGTTTTTTTGCGACTACCTGGAGAATGTGCATCAAAGGACACTTTTTGATGCTGATGCCCTTTATTTTCTGGCCGGGGACGATTCCCTCATGCAGCGGATCTCCCGTTCCAGCGAGGTGATCCTTACTCCGCATCCCGGGGAAATGGCCAGATTTTTCCATGTTTCTGCCGCCCAGATCAACCAGGAACGCAGCCGTTTTGTCCGTGAATTCTCAGAAAAATACAACGTCAACCTGGTGCTCAAAGGGGCATCCACGCTTATTTCCGGGGTGGACAGGCATTTCTATATATCGCCTTTTGCTACCTCAAACCTGGCCGTGGGTGGGTCAGGGGATGTCCTGGCCGGTATCATCGGCAGTCTCATGGCCCAGAGCTTAAGCACCCTGGATGCGGCCAGCCTGGGAGTATACTGGCACGGCCTGGCTGGAAAGGATCTTGAAAATACTTATCCCTTCAGGGGTAACCTGGCCAGGGAGATCGCGGACATTCTGCCCGGGGTGCTGGCCAGATACAAGGGCAAGAAGGTCGGGGACAGGGTTTTTTTCTTCTGTTAAAATGACGTGTTAATCAACGGGGTGATAATGACAACTGCTGAAGACTTGATGACCAGTGATCCCATCAGGGTGCATCCGGAAACGGACATATCCGAAGCCATTCACCTTCTTCTGGAGAAAAATATCAACGGTGTCCCGGTGGTGGACCAGGAGGACAACCTGGTGGGAATAATCTGCCAGAGCGACCTGGTGGCCATGCAGAAGAAGATCCCTTTGCCCTCCATGTTCACAGTGCTGGACAGCATCCTCCCCCTTGGCTCAACAGCAAAAATGGACAGGGAAATAAAGAAGATAGCGGCCACCAGGGTTGAAGATGCCATGACCCCGGAGCCTGTGGCGGTAAAAAAAGATACCCCCCTGGAAGAGCTGGCCGAAATAATGGTGGACAAAAAGTACCACACCCTGCCGGTGACGGAAGGGGGCAAGCTTGTGGGTGTAGTGGGCAAATCCGACGTTTTGAAGACCCTGGTGGGTCCCGCAAAATCGAATCAGCCCGGATAGATGGTTGATTTGTCTTTCGTTAAGCCTTTGTTTCTCCCGGACGAGGAGGCTACTCTGGAACTGGGCAGAAAGCTGGGCCTTTTTTTTACCAGCCGGGGTTTTTTCCCGGCGGTCTTTTTTTGCGGGGAGCTGGGAACGGGCAAGACCACCATGATCCGCGGCATTGTTTCCGCCCTGCCCGGGGGCGATGAGGCAGAGGTAAGCAGTCCCAGCTTCAACCTGGCCAATATCTACCCCACCCGCCCCGAGACTTTGCATGTGGATCTATACAGGCTGCAGGGACTGGAGCCCGACCAGGACGTGGAGGAGCTCCTGGCTGGACAGGAGCGGCTTATCCTGTTGGAATGGGGGGATTTTCTGCCTGAGAGCCAAAGACCCCGGGACCGGGTGGATATCTCTTTGAAATTTTGCAACGGTTCAAGAGAGGCTTTGATCACTCTTTCCGGGGAAGGGGAAAAGTTAAGGAGCAGCAGTATATGCGGGTGATAGTACAGAAATACGGCGGCACATCTGTGGCTGATGTGGAGTGTATGCTAAAGGTCAGGGAGCGGGTGCTCAAGGCCCTGGACAAAGGCTACAAGGTGGTGGTGGTTCTTTCGGCCATGTCCGGGGAGACCGATCGGCTACTCAGCCTGGCCAGGACCTGGTCCAAGCGTCCGGATCCTTCGGAGATGGATGTAATTCTTTCCACAGGGGAACAGACCTCGGTGGCTCTTTTTTCCATGCTGCTCAAGGACTGCGGGGTAAAGGCAAGGTCTTTTCTGGGGTTTCAGATCCCCATTCAGACAGACCGCAGTTTCGGCAAGGCCAGGATACTGGATATTGAAAAGGATTATATTTTTGATATCCTCAAGGATTACGATGTGCTGGCGGTAGCAGGCTTTCAGGGCTGCGACTGTGAAAAGCGCATCACTACTCTGGGCCGGGGAGGTTCGGACACTTCGGCTGTGGCCCTGGCCGCTGCCCTGGATGCCGAGGTCTGCGAAATATATACGGACGTGGACGGGGTGTACACTACTGATCCCAATATCTGTTCCCAGGCCAGAAAGCTTAAAAAGATAGCCTATGATGAAATGCTGGAAATGGCCAGTATGGGGGCCAAGGTGCTGCAGATCCGTTCCGTGGAATTTGCCAAGAAATACAACGTCCCGGTGCATGTACGCTCCACGTTCACGCAGAACCCGGGAACTTTAGTCGTACAGGAGGATAAAAGCATGGAAGCTGCAATGGTCTCCGGAGTGGCTTATGACAAGGATCAGGCCAGGATAACCCTGGTGGATGTCGTTGATGCCCCGGGCAGCGCGGCTGCGATTTTTGAGCCCATATCCAGGGCTAATATAGTTGTGGACATGATAGTGCAGAACCCAAGCCGGGAAAGCGGCCGTACGGATATGACCTTTACCGTGCCCAAGGGCAGCAGCGAAGACACTCTGAATATTCTCAAGAAGATCAAGGACAAGATCGGGGCCAGGGAGATACTGCATGATTCTGGGGTGGCCAAGGTTTCCGTCATCGGCGTGGGCATGCGCAACCACTCAGGGGTGGCGGCCATCGCTTTTTCCGCCCTGAAAAGGGAAAATATCAACATCAAGATCATCAGTACCTCCGAGATCAAGATCTCCTGTCTTATCGAGGAAAAGTATACCGAGCTTGCCGTCCGTACCCTGCACGAGGCTTTCGGCCTGGCGGATATGCAGGAGGGCGCGGTAGAGGACAGGGCACAGTGCAAGGTTGAGGACCGGTAGACCAGGCTGGCCACATTAGTAAACGCGGCTTAGAAGCGTGGTCAGGCGAATGCTCAAGAATGGACCGGGGTTTGCCCGGGCTCTTTTTGTATTGCCGGGCATGTAAGTTCAATCACGAACAGGGCCTTTTTAAAACCAGTAGTAGAGTGATTTATGTCAAAGATACAGATATATGACACCACCCTTAGAGACGGCACCCAGGCGGAAGACGTGCATCTTTCAACCGAGGACAAGGTCCGCATCGCACGCAAGCTGGACACCCTGGGCATAGATTATATAGAAGGCGGGTGGCCGGGATCCAATCCCACGGACCAGCGTTTTTTCCAGGAAATCCAGAATTATGCCCTGAATCATTCCCGGGTGGTGTCTTTCGGCAGTACCCATTCCACCAAGAAGACCCCTGAGAATGACCCCAACCTGGATGCCTTGATCAAATCCAGGACCAAAGCCATTACCATATTCGGCAAGACCTGGGATGTGCATGTAAAAGACGCCCTGCGCACCACACAGGAGCGCAACCTGGAGATCATTTACAATTCTGTGGGCTTTCTGCGCCCCAGAGTGGAGGAGCTCTTTTTCGATGCCGAGCATTTCTTTGACGGCTTCAAGGCCAACAAGGAATTCGCCCTGGCCTGCCTGGGCAGGGCCATGGAAGGCGGGGCGGATATCCTGGTGCTTTGTGATACCAACGGAGGCACCACACCCATGGAACTGTGCCGGATCATCCAGGAGGTTCAAGCAAGCCTGCCCGAGGCCAGGCTGGGCATCCATGCCCACAACGATTCCGAGACAGCGGTGGCCAACTCCCTGCTGGCGGTGGATCTGGGGGCTGTTCAGGTGCAGGGGACCATCAACGGGTATGGAGAAAGGTGCGGCAACGCCAATCTGTGCTCCATCATTCCCAGTCTGGAACTGAAAATGGGATACACCTGCCTGCCTGAAAACAACCTAAGCCTCTTGACCTCCACCTCGCACTTCGTGGCCGAGGTAGCCAATATCGGGGCATTTCACCGTCAGCCTTTCGTGGGCAAGTCCGCCTTCGCTCACAAGGGCGGAGTGCATGTAAGCGCAGTGCGCAAGAACCCCCGGACATACGAGCATATTGTCCCGGAGGAGGTGGGCAACAAGCAGCGCATCCTGCTTTCGGATCTGGCCGGGCAGAGCAATATCCTGTTCAAGGCCAGGCAGTACGGTTTTCAGCTGGACAAGGACGATCCCTTTGTGCTGGACCTGTTGTCCAAGCTGAAGGACCTGGAAAGTCAGGGATATGAATATGCAGTGGCCGAGGCCTCTTTCGAGCTGCTTTTAAACCGCACTCTGGGCCGGGCGCGCAAGTATTTCACCCTGGATTCATACCGGGTGCTGGAGAGCAAAAGCGATAAAAAGGACCAGCCTTTTTCCGAAGCCACGGTCATGGTCAGGGTGGGCGGCCTGCAGGAACACACCGCCGCCACGGGCAAGGGTCCGGTGAATGCCCTGGACAGTGCTTTACGCAAGGCTCTGGAGAAATTTTATCCCACGCTTGCAGAGATGCACCTGGTGGATTTCAAGGTCCGTGTCTTTGCCATAAACGATTCCGGGACCTACTCCGGCACAGCCTCCAGGGTCAGGGTGCTTATCGAGTCCGCGGATCACAATGCCCAGTGGGTCACCGTGGGGGTATCCTTCAATATTATCGAGGCCAGCCGTCAGGCCCTGGAGGATTCCCTGAACTACAAGCTGTTCAAGGATGACCAGGCCAAGCTGACCAAGGCCATCAAGGAAGCGGAGCAGGTTTGAGGGTATTTTCAAGCCGGGATCAATGGATTTTTTCAAGGCAAACGGCCCGGGGGCAAAAATCAACTGCCCCGCGGGCATAAGTATTCATGCAAAAACCCCTGGCTGAAAAGATCAGGCCTCAGAGCATCGAGGACTTTGTTGGTCAGAGCCATCTCAGGACCAGGCTCAGGGCCATGGGCCAGAGTCAGAGGCTTCAAAGCACTCTTTTTTTCGGGCCTCCAGGGTGCGGCAAATCCACCCTGGCCCTGATCATTGCCGGAAACCAGGGCAAGTCCCACCTAAGGCTCAGCGCTCCCGAGATCGGGCTGGCCGAGCTTCGCAAAAAGCTCGAGGGCCTGGAGATACTTATCCTGGATGAGCTGCACCGCTTCTCCAAGGCGCAGCAGGACTTCTTTCTGCCCCTGCTTGAAACCGGGGAAATCATCCTTCTGGCTACAACCACGGAAAATCCGTCCTTCAGCGTCACCCGCCAGCTTTTATCCAGAATGAATGTTTTGCGCCTCAGATCTCTTAGTATGCCTGAGCTAAGGCAGATCGGGGAACGCGCAGTCAAAGAGCTGGATGTGAGCATTCCGGAGAAGAGCCTGGATCTGCTGGCCTCCCTTTCTGGAGGAGACGCCCGCACCTTTCTGAATCTCATGGAGTATGTGCGCGAGCTTGACCAGGAGAACCTGGAACCGGACAAGCTCAAGACCGTTCTACCGGAAGCGGTGATAAAGGGCGACCGGGACGGGGACATGCACTATGAACTGGCCTCGGCCATGATCAAGTCCATTCGCGGCAGTGATCCTGATGCAGCCCTGTACTACCTGGCCTGCCTGCTGGAAGCGGGGGAGGACCCCAGGTTTGTCTGCCGCAGGCTGATCCTGTCTGCTTCCGAGGATGTGGGCCTGGCCGATCCCATGGCCCTGCCCCTGGCTGTATCCTGTCAGCATGCCGTGGAATTCGTGGGCATGCCCGAAGGTTTCATCCCCCTGGCCGAAGCTGCGGTCTATCTGGCCCTGGCTCCCAAATCCAATTCCACCTATGCCGCATATCTGTCCGCTCAGAAGGAAATCCGGCACCACGGCCCCAGACCGGTTCCCCTGCACCTGAGAAATGCCTCCACCACCCTGCAGAAGGAATGGGGCTACGGTCAGGGCTACAAGTATCCGCATCTCTATCCGGGAGCATGGATTGAGCAGGAATACCTGCCTTCTGAGCTTGCCGGGCGCAGGTTCTACGAGCCCAAAGACCAGGGCCAGGAGCCAAGGCTTCTGGCCTGGCTAAGAAAGAGAAAAAAGATATAGACATCTTCAGAGTAAGTGTCTTTCCCTGGAAAAGCCTTATTCAACGCAAACCTGGTTGCGGCCCTGATTTTTGGCCTTGTAGAGCATGTCGTCGGCGCAGGTTATCATTTCCTCGAGGCTGCTTTTCAGGGTGGAACATACTCCGATGCTTACAGTGACCCGCATTTCATGCTCCCCGGACCTGATTACCGAGTTTTCAATGTCTGCACGGATTTTCTCGAATACTTCCGTGATGTTTTCAGAGTGCATGTTGACACCCACAACGCAGAATTCTTCACCACCAAACCGGGCCACCAGGTCGGACTGTCTCAGGCTGGACTTGAGCCTGTCTGCTACAAAACAAATGACCTCGTCCCCGGCATCATGGCCGTACTTATCATTGCATTTCTTGAAATGATCGATATCCATCATGGATACAACAAGATTCAGGTTTCCCCGCAGGGCATTGGCAAACAGCTTTTCACCAGAATTGAAAAAAGAACGCCGGTTTAAAAGCCCGGTGAGAAAATCCTTTTCAGCCAACTCCCTTATGGTCAGGATGTACTCGGTGGTTTCCAGGTTGTGCCTTACGCGGCAGTACAATTCTTCAGCCAGGAAAGGCTTGTGCATGTAATCGTTTGCCCCGGCCTTGAGAAAATGAGCCGAGGTGGTTGCGCCCCCTGCACCCGACAGGCCGATTATGGGCAGCCGGGTCTTTGAAAATGTGCGGCGGAGTTCCTTGACCAGTTCCATGCCGTCCATTTCGGGCATGTTGTAATCTGCCAGAACGATTCCTATCCTGTCCTGCCTATTGAGAATGTCCAGTGCTTCCCGGCCGTCTCCGGCCTCCAGGACGGTAAAGTTCCATACCTCCAAAAGATCCCTGATTATCTTTCTGCTGACGGAAGAGTCGTCCGCCACCAGTACTTTTATCCCGGTATTCAGCTGGAGCCGCTTTACAATATCCACCACCTGCTGGACGTTGTGCCTGTTGTCCTTTAATATATAATCCACAATATGCTTGGACCACATTCGATCGCGCAGATCGTCGGATATTTCCCCGGTAAAGACTATGGATGCTATGCCTTTTCCAACCACCAGGTCCACCACTTGGCCATAGGGTGCGTCGGGGAGGTTGAGGTCGAGAAGTGCGGCAAAAAGGTCCTGCGAACCGTGCTCCAGGTAGTCCCGGGCCTCCTGATAGCATGAACAGACCACGGCTTCCAGGCCCAGTTCTTTTTTTACCGCGTTACTCAATACGTGGGAAAATATCTTGCTGTCCTCGACAATGAGGATGGTTTTTTCTTTAGCAGCAGCTGGCGATGAAGAAATGTTGCGCATGAAGGTTTCCTGTGAAGGTGTTTTTTTCCTGCTTTTAAACAATGGAGCCCCGAAAGTCAAAATTTTTGTCACATATCCCCACCTGCACCCTTGTGTGTTTTATTTCCGGGCCGCAGATGAAGCATTGCCCGCCCCGGGTGGCTCCTTTCCCGGCCGGTTTTTTAGCGCGGCGGCGGAACAAAAAAACCGGGCCACAAAAGCGGGAAAGGCGAATTGATAATTTGAACCTGCTGTTTTAGGATCATGTGCAACGCGTCTGCAAAAGCCGGCTTTGTAATGCCGGGAGCGTGAGAGTTTTTTAAATTCAAAAGGCTCCAGGAGGGCTTTAGATGAAAATGCGAACCTGCGTGACCCCGGAAGGGAAGTTTCGCTACGGGGTGCACCACCCCTCTTATCAGGTATGTAATCTCAGGCAGAAGGACCATCACTTCTGCCTGGGCAGGCTGCCGGATGAAACCATGGTCCATAACCAGGACAATTTCCCGGAAGGGGATCTCCAGGTAAACGGGGCTTTTACTGTTTACGA
This sequence comes from Desulfonatronospira sp. MSAO_Bac3, assembly GCF_003838035.1. Classification (NCBI taxonomy): domain Bacteria; kingdom Pseudomonadati; phylum Thermodesulfobacteriota; class Desulfovibrionia; order Desulfovibrionales; family Desulfonatronovibrionaceae; genus Desulfonatronospira; species Desulfonatronospira sp. MSAO_Bac3. Next base: position 27,251 of record NZ_QYZY01000172.1, read on the forward strand.
AATACCCAATGCCTTCAGCTTCCGGGGAAGCACATTTATCGATTCCGGCTGGGCTGCCTCCAGGGCCAAAGACCCTTTATCCATCCGCATTTCCCCTCCAGGTGAAGTATCCCTGTTAAAGAGTCTTGACTCCTGGGCAGCTAAGGAAAATATGTCCAGCCAGTCAGTGCAGGGGCTTTTCCAGGAGTTGCCTCATTCTCTGCTTCTGGCCCTGGCCACCACGTCCACTGATCCGCAGGACCTTGTCCGGCTGGCCCATTTGTCGTGTGATTTTATAAAAGACAGCCAAAGGGCGGAACCAGTCGGGCTTGCATACTCCCGCCGGGAAGACGGCTCCCCGTTGCCGGTGATACATGACCGTGATCTGTTCGAGGCTGTGGGTAACAACCCCTTTCTACCGGATATATATAAAGAAATCATGCTGCTTCGTCCCGGGGTACAGGGCAGAAGCGAGATCGTGGGAGATGTCTGTGAAGGGGAGCAGAGCACGCGGGTCTTTGAGTATCTGCGCCGCAACAGTTACATACCCTGGGGGCACTACGCCTCCAACATGAGCCACCAGGAGGTGCGCTACCGGGCCGCAGACCTCTCTTTAAAGGATATGCAGGGGCTCAGGCACCTGTATTATCAAAGAACCTACGTACGCCTGGCCCGGGAGCTGGGCCTTGAACCGGCAGCAGGGCCCATGTCCCCCCAGGAAATGGAACAGCTGAGGCAGGCCATCCTTGCACAGATTGAAAAAAAGCCGGAGCAGGTATCTTTTACCAGCACCTTGTGGGGCTGGAATTTCGGTTTTGATTTTGCACCCACCAGGTACAGGCTGCATGGCTCTCACCAGCAGGTTCATCAGCAGCATGCCATGGTGCCGCAGCGTGTGCCGCAGGCAGAGCAGGGTCGT
>NZ_QYZY01000173.1:0-1976 GCF_003838035.1 Desulfonatronospira sp. MSAO_Bac3
GGAAGGGAGTTCATACAACCACCCCCGACCCCTCCTTGGCTAAGGAGGGGAGCTGTACCGTGGCTTGGACTTGCTTGGTTGGTGGAAGTTTGATCACGATTCAGATAAAGTATTTGATAGATGCCTGCGACAGAGTGTTGCCGTTCCTCGATCTGCTCCCCTCCTTGGTTAAGGAGGGGCCGGGGGTGGTTCGATAATCAGCTCCCTTACCTTGAAGAGAATGGCAAAGAGGGAGTGAAAATTTTCCTCCAGTTTTGGTTGACAGTTTAAAGCAAATGTTCGAGGATTTTCTATAACTCACAGCATTATCAGCAAATCTCAAACCACTGGAGGCAGTATGGCCATAACCAGAAGAAGATTTCTGCATTATTCGGCCTTAGTCACATCATCACTGGCAGTTTCAGGGCTGCCCCTATATGCATACGATCCCAACGCCGGGCCTGAAGAACACGACGAGGTCAGGCGCAGTTATTGCGGTCTGTGCCACCCGCGCTGCGGCACCCTGCTGCACATGAAAAATGGTAAAGTCTTCGAGGTCAGCGGCGACCCGGACCATCCGGTGACCAGGGGGCTTATCTGTGAGCGCGGCCTGCTCATGCCTGAGCATATCCATCACCCGGACCGGATAAATTATCCCCTGAAAAGAAAAGGCAAAAGAGGGGAGGGCAAATGGGAGCGTATATCCTGGGAACAGGCCCTGGATGAGGTGGCCGAAAAACTCGCCGGCCTGAGGGATGAGTACGGGCCGGAAACTCTGGCCTTTACCCATGGTACCAGCCGTACCCATCACTGGGACTGCAGGCGGTTTTTCAACCTTTTCGGGTCCCCCAATGTCTGCGGGGTAAACAATATCTGCATGTGCCCTTCGTATGCCACGGAATATGCCACCTACGGAGGCATGGCCAGGGGCAATCCGCGCCAGGCGCAGTGCATTGTGGTCTGGGGGCGGGCTGCGGCCAATTCTTCGCCTGTGCAGACCTGGCCGGCCCTGAAGGATGCCCGGGACAAAGGGGTCAAGTTCATCGTGGTGGATCCCAGGCGCATCCAGGAAGTGGAATTTGCTGAGATGTGGCTGCAGATCAGGCCGGGAACAGACCTGGCCATGATGCTTGGCTGGATCCGGCTGATAATTGAAGAGGAGCTTTATGACCGGGAGTTTGTTTCCAACTGGACCGTGGGCTTTGATGAGCTGAAAGAGGCGGTAAAGGAGTACACCCCGGAAAAGGTAAGTGAAATCACCTGGGTCCCGGCAGACAAGATAAAGGCTGCAGCCAGGCTTTACGCAGAATCCAGCCCGGCCCAGATTCCTTACGGCTACGGTCTGGACAAGCAGGGCATCAATTCCAACCAGTGCGCCAGGGCCAGGGCCATTCTGCGGGCCATCACCGGGAACCTGGAAATAGAAGGCGGTGAGACCTTCAGCCAGACCCCGGAGGCGGCAAAAGTCCGGGGTGAATTCGACCTGGTCAGGGCTGAGGCCATAAGTTCTGAACAAAGGGCCAAACAGCTGGGCGTTGATACTTATCCCTTTTTCGGATTTCCAGGCTGGGAGCGCAACCTGGAAAACAATAAAAAGCTGCCCCAGGGCATGGTTTCCCCGCCGTCCATGTATAGGACCTGCGTGGCTCACGCCAGGGATGTATTTCATGCTGTCAGCACCGGCGAGCCTTATCCGGTAAAGGCCATGTTTTCCGTGGCCAGCAACCCCATGCTGTCTTTTCCGGATTCAAAGATGGTCTTTGAGGCCCTGAAAGCCCTGGAACTGTACGTGGTCATGGAATACTACATGACGCCGTCAGCGGCCCTGGCGGATTATGTTTTTCCATCGGCCACTACCGTAGAGCAGCCCCAGCTGTGGACTACAGGCGGATTCTGCATAATCACCATTTTCACCCCGGCCCCCGGATCAATTGTGGACATATTTATAGCCGATGAAATCATAGAGGTAAGAGCACAGGCGCGAGGGTTGCCGAGCC
>NZ_QYZY01000174.1:0-1206 GCF_003838035.1 Desulfonatronospira sp. MSAO_Bac3
CCGTGATGCCTGCAGGAGGCCCCCATTCCGCCGGCCAGGGTCTCGTAATAGGTAAAGGCCCTGCCCGAGCGGGGGTCCACTCCGCCTATGGTCACGTTGTTCATGGTGCCCTGGGAAGCAGCAGGAATCCTTTCCGGGATTGCCCTGGACAAGGCTCCCAGGATAACGTCCACGATGCGCTGGGAAGTCTCCACATTGCCCCCGGCCACCGCCCCCGGGTGCAGCGCATCTAAGACTGATCCCGGCCTGGTATGCACCTTAACCGGCCTCAAGCACCCGCTGTTGGCCAAGATATCCTCGTTGACCAGGCAACGAAGCACGTACAGGGCACAGGACATGGTGATGGCCCGGACCGCATTCACCGAGCCTGTGACCTGGTCCGCACTGGCGGTAAAATCCAGGCCGGCGGTGCTGCCTTGAACACTTAGTTCCAGTCTTAAAGGAATCCCGGCAGCGCCCTGCCCGTCATCGTCCAGACAATCCTCAAACCGGTAAGTACCGTCAGGAATGGAGGAAATGGTCTCCTGCATCATTCTTTCCGAGTAATCAATAAGGGCCTGGCCATAGTTGTGCACCAGTTCCGGCCCGTACCTGTCAATGATCTCTTCCAGCCTGGCGATGCCGGTAAAATTGGCCATGACCTGGGCGGAAAGGTCTCCCTCCCGCTCCCCTGGAGTGCGCACGTTTTTCAAAAGCAGCCTGAAGATTTGTTTTTCCATCCTGCCCCGGCGCATGATCTTCACCGGAGGGATAATCACGCCTTCCTGGTACAGAGAGGTTGAAAGGGGCATGGAGCCCGGGGACATGCCGCCTATATCACTGTGATGCGCCCTGTTGGCCACGAAGAAAAGAGGCCTGTCCCCCCCGGCGAACACCGGAGCCACCAGGGTTATATCCGGCAGGTGGGTTCCACCCTGGAAGGGGTCGTTCAGCATGACCATATCGCCTTGTTGAATCTCGTCCAGCTCTGTGTCCTGAACTGCCGCCTGCACGGACAGGGGCATGGACCCCAGATGCACAGGTATATGCGCGGCCTGGGCTATCATCTCCGCCTGCGGGGAAAACACCGCACAGGACAGGTCCCTGCGTTCCTTGATGTTGGAGGAAAAGGCCGTCCGGGTCAAAACCATGCCCATCTCCTCGCAGATGGAGGAGAAGCGGTTCTTGAAGACCTCCAGAAGTATGGGGTTTATGGTCATGGTAATA
>NZ_QYZY01000175.1:0-2770 GCF_003838035.1 Desulfonatronospira sp. MSAO_Bac3
CCGGGGGGAAGACGGGCCATGAAAAGGTGTTTCATAGATTCCAACATTGTGGTCTATGCCAATGACACCCGGGCCAAGTCCAGGCAATCGCGGGCTATAGAGACCATCAGCGCTTGCATGAGGGCCGGAAATGGGTTTATCTCCATCCAGGTTCTTCAGGAGTACGCAAACATTGCTCTTAAAAAACTCAATCAGGATACTCCGGTGGTCATGAGACAGCTCAGGCTCCTTGAAATCCTGAGAATGGTAACGCCGGCACCCAGGTTGGTCCGCCGCGCTGTAGAGCTTTCCAAATCCTATCAAATCTCTTTTTGGGACGCGGGGATAATAGCTGCTGCTGAAAGTGCCGACTGTGAGGTCATTTTTTCGGAAGACTTGAGCATTGCTCAGTATTATGCCGGGATTGTCGTGCTCAATCCTCTGGAAGACGGATTCGATTTGTCTGAATACATCTCTGTCTAAGCTTGATTTGGTGGTAACTATTCAGACGGAGAAAAAAAGATGGGGTTAAATGGACGCTCACAATACCCTTGGGAGCAGATCAAAAAACAGGACAGATTCACGTTTCTGTCACAACAATCACATCAATTGTCATGGGCTAAAAAACCTGCTTTACTATGAGCCAGGGATTAAATAGAACACTTCTTGTGTCATCCTGCATATTATGGATGTCTCAGGGACATTGAATGCTGTACATGTCCAGCCCGGGCAGGTTTGTGGCTGCCTGCTGTATTCCAGCTTTTGATTGCACTGCTGTCAGCGCGTGATCCCCGGTGACTCCGGACATAACCCTGTGAGGCTTAAACATTGATCCTTAGCCTGCTTTTTCTTACAGCCGGCCTGCTGGCCCTGGCCTGCGGGATTGTGGTTCTCGTGCGGCCCGGCGCGGTGAACAGGCTTAGTCTCCCCGTGCGTCAAGCGTTGCAGGCGGTCAATCCAAGCATCCGCCTGGAGCGCTATTATTACCGCCACCACAGGATCACCGGCCCCGTGACCGTCCTGGGGGGAGTTCTCTTGTGTTTTGCAGCCTGGCTTCTGTCCGGATCCGCTCCCGCAGAGAATTCCTTACTTGTTTTCTATCAGGCCCTGACCGTGGTTTTCTTTATTTTTGGAGCGGCCATAGCAGTCATCGGGGTCGTGGTGACCATAAGGCCCAGCGCGCTAAAGCCCCTGGAAAAAAAATCCAACCGTTTTATCAGTAAAGAGGATATAATAAACCTGCTTAAGCGCCTGCGCCAGGGCTACCTGAACCTGACGGCAAGGCACCCCAGGGTCTTTGGTCTTCTGGCTGCCCTGGGCGGGCTGCTGCTCATCTTTCTGGCCCTGCAGGGCATGTGAGGGGCGGCTGCAGGAGGAGGGTGTTGTCCTGCAGCCGACTGCACTATCACCAAAGGCCGAGGAGCACTGGAATAAAGGATAGGGAACTGTTTCCGCCTCCCTGTTTCACTGCATTGGACGTAGGGAAAGAAAGGGCTTGCATGCTTCCTGAGTCTGGTTTATAAAATATGAGAACAGGAGATGTCCATGTCCACAGAGCCTTTTACTCAAGAACAGATCAGCTTTCTGAAGGAGCATATGTCCCAGTGGCTGGCGGAGCAGAGCCTGGGCAAGCCGCCCATGGTCTATGAAATCGAGCTGCGGGAGCGCATGGTCCGGGTGGAGGAGGAACTGAGAAATCAGAGGGAGCTGATTCAGTATATCATCGAACAGATGGACAAGCGCTTTGAACAGGTGGATAAGCGCTTTCAACAAGTGGATAAGCGCTTTGAGCAAGTGGATAAGCGCTTTGAAGAGATGCGCCAGGACATGAATGCGCGCTTTGAGCAGGTTGATAAGCGCTTTGAAGAAATGCGCCAGGACATGCATTTGCGTTTTGAACAGATGGACAGGCGCTTTGAAGATATGCGCCAGGACATGAATTCTCGTTTTGAACAAGTGGATAAGCGTTTTGAACAGGCTGACCAGCGCTTTCTGGCCCTTACCAAGCGCATGGACCGCCTGCTGATCTGGTCCTTCGGGACTACCGTAACCGTGGGCGGACTGATCGTTGCCATCCTGAAACTTACCTGATTGAACACTGTCCAACCGGGTATGCCTCTATGGCGTCTGTACCGGCCAAGGACAGGTGTCACTTTTCCCAAAAATGATGCAAGAGAGGATAAGGGGCTGACCCCAGTGTCACCTTATGTCATGCTCCCGCCAAGGAAGTAAGTAGTAATAGCCTGTACGATAAGAAGAAAGCTCATACCTCTGGCCCTTCAGGGCATGAGATGGGCGGTTTCCGTTTTCAAAAGAAAGTATGGCCTTTAAGCTTGTTTTACACTTTGCGCTTGACGCGAAGTGTAAAATGAAGGGTATTGGTTTTACACTTCCGGCAAAGCGCATAATGTCAATAGTCATACTGTCCAGAACGCGCGGTATTTGCGTTACCCTGCCGTTTGCGGGGCCGGCAAGCTGCTGATTAAATCAGACTATCAAGGGTGATTATCTTAATTGAAGGGATATCTGGCAGCCTGAGATCGTTCGAGAGAAAGTAGTCTGCTCCCGTTTCAATGGCTGCACAAATTTGTAATGCATCTGGAGTTCTAATATTATGTTTTGCTCTTAGGCCTGCAGCACGCTCTGAGATAGAATGAGAAATTTCAACGGTTATCATTTTTGAATGCAGCAGGATATCCTTATATTCAGATGCCAGAGAATAATTACCTGCACGCATGGGATAAACCAGAACTTCAAGCAAGGTAATGGTCGAAGTTGAAACTAAAAAAGA
>NZ_QYZY01000176.1:0-5855 GCF_003838035.1 Desulfonatronospira sp. MSAO_Bac3
GCGGAAAGTAATCCGGAACAGACCTTTCAGCAAACCGGTAAAAATCGGCAAAGATTTTTCTGCTCAGGCTCAACTCATCCACCAGGAGATCTTCTTTGATATTATCTATGGGCTGATCCAGTTTTTCCAGGTAGCTGTGGGCAAAAAGCTTGAAGAAATCACAATCCGTGTTCAATATCCGGTTCAGGGTTTCGCTGGCCTGGATATTTTTCTGATCGAACTTGACATCAAAATTGATCCTCTTGATCCTGGTATTGGCCCATTCCGGGGGATTAAACCGGTTTGTGGTCATGATTATCTGGGGCACAGGATGTCCCGGGTTCCACCATACCTCCCAGTAATTCTTGAGCACTGTTTCAATGTTTGAGCCTGAGCCGATATTTACATCATCAAACATGAGCGGAAAAACCGTGCCGAACATCTTGGCGCTCATGATCCTGGTCTTGTTGAAATATTCCTGGGCAATGGGCTCCAGATGCCTGCCGGTCATCAATTTCAGGCAAAAGCGCAGGAAATTGGTCTTGCCGTTGAATGAGGGCCCGTACAGATACAGGTAGCTGGGACCCCTGGAATACATGTCCACCTGTTTCTTCAGTTTCTTGAACTCATGAGCAAACGGAGCTGAGAGCACATACAAAAGCGCCTCGAACACATTGGCCTGAATTCTTTTATGGTCTATGGATTCCCCAAAACCGTATGATTCCACATACTCCTCAATATATTCCAGACCCTGCCGGACTTCCTCCCTGCTGTGTACCGGCCTGGACAAGACACCCCGGTAGTCCCCCATGTGCAGGAAAACCTGCCGGCTGGATCTGTGCGTACCCATAAGGGGAACCCCGCAGCTTCTTTTGACGTAATCCGAAAAATCCCTGGCGCTTAACCTGAGCTCGGACTTGACAATACTTGGCTTCAAAGGCTGCAGTTTTTTCTCGATGCCTTCCTGGGTCTTTACATCTGAAGGGATTATCACTCTGATCTCCCCGCTGGCCGGCTGTTCCTCGTCCGGTTCCCCGGTATCCGGGTTTTCGGAGTGTTCATTATTATCAACAGTGCTCAATGCCTGCCGGGTCAGATCTGTAAATACACGTGAGGTTTCAGATTCCGCCAGGTCCTTTACTTCCCCCACATCCTGGGAAAGCCAGGTCCTGATGACCTTTTCCTCATCTTCATCTCTGTTTTCCGCCAGTTTGATCAGATCATCCAGAAACAGCCTGGAATTTTTCAGGTGCTCCTTGTAGTCCTGGACAAACTTTTCCAATAGTGGATCTGGGCTCTTTAAATCCCAGTATACCACATAGTTGTGCTGTTTTGTGGCTTTGGCAGCCGGCTCGCTGAAATTGGCGCTGCCTACTATCACCCTGTACATGTCCTCGTTTTTCAGGATGTAAAACTTGGAGTGTATGGTCTTGCCCCTGGGAAAAAAGACTGTCAGCTTCTGCTCTTTTACCAGGTGCATAAGTTTTTGGATCAGGCTGATCTGCTTGTTCTCCAGGTCCTTCTTGTAATGTTTGACCGAGATGTTCTCCCCCACCAGAAGCTGCATGTACTCGAATTGGAATTTTTCAAATATGGACAGCATCAGGGTAGGTGAAGCCACATAGGAGACGGCCCTGATTTCCTTGTACCCGGAAATCAAGCCTTCAAAATCCTTGGGCTTTTGCAGATACAAAGTCTGCGGCTGGGCACCCTGTCGGGGCAACTGGCCGGGCCGGGCTTGTTTTTTGGTCATGGTCAGATAATGGGTCTCTGGGTTACACGTTGCTGGAGGATCGTATACAACCTCCCGGGAAAATTCAAACGACCAGGCTCGTCCAAGAGTGAAACCGGATCCTCTTCCAGGGTGTTTCACCGGGGTGACTCAAGGCCTGCTTCAGGCCGGACGTGAGGTTTTTTTCTTTACGAAAAAAGTACCCTTAAACCGGAAGAGCCTCGTGCAAAGTCAAAGCAGGATGTATTAATGGACGAAACCAGAACCACCCCAGAGGCAGGATATGGGTACTGCATACAGATCCTTTCCAAAAGGAACCACGGAATCGCCGTCATAAAGCACCACTCCAGCTGTGAAACTTTTCTCTGCTGCTCTCTGGAGCTTTTGCAAACCATTAAAGTCGGAAGACGTAACTGTAGAGCCCGCCTTAACCTCAATCCCTGCCAGTTTACCTCCGGACTCCAGAACCATATCTACTTCATTATTATCCTTATCGCGGAAATGGCTGAAAGAAATATCATCTTCCTGCCAGCCGGCTTGTCGGCGCAGTTCCTGAAGGATAAAAGTTTCCAGGAGCTGTCCGAACAAGGCGCGATCCTGCCATAGAGACCCGGCATCCAGACCAAGCAGAGCACATGCCAGGCCGGTATCTCCCAAATGCAGCTTGGGCGTCTTTATCAGACGACTCAGGCGGTTGCTGTGCCAGGGCGGGAGTTCCTCCAGCAGAAAAATCCTGGACAAAAGGGTCAGATACTCCCGAATTGTCGGCCGGCTTACCTGAAACGGAGATGCCATATCAGATACGTTTATCAGTCTCGCCGTCTGGCCGGCAGCCATCTCCAGCAGGCGCGGCATAACGTCCAGCCTGCTGATGCGGGTCAGATCAAGCACATCCCGCTGCACAAGGGTGTCTATGTAGTCCCGGTACCAGGCTGTTCTTCTGCGGGCTGTTGTCCGGGATAACGCGGCAGGGTATCCACCGGCAGTAATATGTTCGACCAAAACCCTGCCCTGACGTCTGCCAAATACACCAATCCTGAACCCCCTCCCAAACAATGCATTCAGGAAAGCAGCCGGCTTACCGGCCATCTCAGCCCGGGAAAGCGGGTGCAGTCGCAGAATGGCCATGCGCCCGGCCAAGGAATCAGCCAGCCGGGGAACCATAAGTACATGTGCCGACCCGGTCAGAATGAACCGCCCTGGCTTTCGCCGCTCGTCCACCACCGCTTTCAAAGAGGTGAACAATTCCGGCACCCGCTGCACTTCGTCCAGGATTACCTGCTCGGGCAGATCAGCGACATACCCTACCGGATCGAACTGCGCCGCAGAGCGTTGCACGTCATCGTCAAAGCTCAAATACGTGAACCCCCGCGCATCACCCACCAGTCTGGCCAATGTTGTTTTGCCGCATTGGCGCGGACCATGAATCAGAACAACCGGCGTATCAGTCAAAGACTCCAGGACACGCGGCATAATATATCGAGGGTAAAGATTATCGGGCCTCATGCTTGCCATTTGTAAACGGACAATCGTCTAATTGCAAGCAAATTGGGCGTCTGATTGAAAGAAACAGGCCGTCTGATTGAAACCTGAAACTATAAGCCCAGATATTTTTCATCCCTGCATGTCCAGCTGACATGAAGATGAACACCGGCATTGAGGTGTGTCCTTTAACTCCATTATCTGTGCTTTAGTCTTCACGGTCTTTTCCGGTTGAAAAGATTGGCTGGAAATCATCTCGACCCAAAGATAATCCCCTGAGCTTCTTTTTTCAAGGCTTGGTCAGGAATTTCAGCCGCCCAGACCCCCAGCAGGTCCAGGACAACCGTCTCTTGTCCCTGGGCGTGCTGATTCAAGAACGGTCATTCTGAATTTATCACTTGCTCAAGCTTGCTGATCAAAGGAGGCAGGTTTACCTGAACCGTTCTCCAGATCACTTCATGGTCGATGTCAAAATAGACATGAACCAAACGGTTGCGCATGCCTATTATTTTTTTCCATGGGATGTCCGGATAATCCTCGCGAAGCTCCATGGAAATTTTTGATGCAGCCTCTCCGATAATTTCAATTGAACGGATCACTGCCCTGACTGTTTTACCGTCATGCAAAAAATCTTCAAATGACAAACCCTGAACATATAAGCAGGCTTCTTTTGCCTCCTCAATAATATGTTTCAGGCGAATCCTGTCTTCAGGCTGCATATTCCACCCTGGCCTTCTGCATGACATCTTCACGGAAATAACGGCTGAGTTCTGCAGGGGTCCTGAGATCCACCTTCAGTCCGGTCATCTCTGAAAGTTCCATTTCCATACCGGCCAGGTCCAGGAGGCCTGGTACATGCTCCTTGTGAAATTCCACCAGGATATCTATATCGCTGCCGGGCTTCAGCTCACCATGCAGTGCTGAGCCGAAAACAGACATTTTCCTGATGTGGTGCCTGTGACAGAAATCCTTTATCTGGGAGGCAGAAACATGATTTTTCAGTTCAAACATATGCTCACCTCTGTGATTGCCTTGCTAAAGCGGGCTATGCCCGCAACCCATTTTTCCTCACGCAAAGTCGCCCAGTTAAATCCTCTTCGAGGTGCTTACGCATTTAATCAGGCCAAGGCGTGACAAGCAAAGATCGCAAAGGAAGAAATTTATTTTTGCCCGGTGCATGGCAACATTCAACCGGGACTGCTCTTCGGTATAGGATAGCGGGCACGGCATAAACTCCCCTCCTTAGCCTCTGATTTTATAGCACATCCGGCCTACACCTGCAAAACATCCAGCACTTCCCCGGGGAGCCTGGACACCGCCCAGGACCCCTCTCCAAAGCCGCCGTGTTCATAATGCTCTTTTAAAATCCTCTTACAGTCATCAAGTACTTGATCAATATCCATATCTCACCCTGCCACGCGTCTTAGCGTGGTCAGCGTGATAAAACTGACTTTTTGCTGACGTATCTTTACTGGCCTGAAACCTGAAAGACCTCTGCCCCTTGTTGAGGCAGCTGAACAAAGACAAAAAAGGACTCAGGGTAGAGATAGTCATCACCTGATTCGTCAATAACCCTCAAGTAACCATCAAGACTTGCTGATTCGTCAGGGATGACCTGATACACCTTGCGCTTTTCCAAATCATCACAATCCTTGTTCTCAATACATAGCACAAATTGATTTTGCATAACTCCATATATTTCAGCGATTAGCAAACCAGACAGCATAATCTTTTACTGGTTGATAGTTTGAAGATGTTCGGTCAATGACTTCCAGGTCACATAATGGAACTGCGTATTTTCGTCTCCCGGCACGGATCGAAACTATAATCCCGTATAGATTGTCCCAGCCTTCAAAGCCATGAACTTTTACCTTGTCAACCTGCTGCAACAGTCCTTTTTCCTGAAATTCCGATACTACTGCTTCAAACGGCAGCTTTAAAACTTCTTCTAGATGTCTTTCCCAGGCATCAAACGCATGTATCTGTTTAGCGCTTTTAAGGAAAGCAGGGGACAGGCACTCCAGGACCCACTTGAGCATCATTTTGTGCTTAAAACATCTCATTTTTTGGGACAAGTGGGTCCCGGAAGAGCCAGTCCCCATGCCACATGCAAAGCGCTAAACAGATACAAACGCATCAATATCATCCCCGCTTTTTGCTTTTTCCAGAACATTCAGGATGCGTTTTCCCTCTTCTCCCAAACCAGCCCAAGAATATTTATTGTTAAGATGAGATGATATGTTTTCACGATCTTCATTATTGTCTCTTGGATCAGCCGGATCTATATCCTCTTGATATAGATACATCCTTTCCCAATCCCAGTTCATTGCTTCACATTGTTCAATAACTTCACTTGGCATATGTTTAAGTGTGTGGCTGTCCCATTCTATCAAAAACGTTTTTTGATTCTTATCAATCTCTACAATCCTGCCTTGCCAGCCTCCAATATCAATCTCCAGGTCAGGATCTTTGGTACCGGATTTAACTACAACAGAATCTCCTGCTTTCATGATAGATTTTCTCATAATTTTTTGAGCAACTTTAATTTTGTTTTCCTTTTTGCCTCTCCGGTGGATAATTCCATGTGTGTTTTCCGTTTCCTACCAGTGCACCCCGATAATAGGCCGGTAGTTCTGCTGAATCTGCTTCTCCCGCAGGGCCA
>NZ_QYZY01000015.1:0-2914 GCF_003838035.1 Desulfonatronospira sp. MSAO_Bac3
CAGTTGAGATACCATAGTGTATTTTATAAGTTTCGCTGTAGTGTTAATGGCTTCGATTATTATTTTTATCCAAACAGAAAATTATGAGGCGTAAGAGATATATTGTCAATGGCCGGGTCCAGGGAGTAGGCTTCAGGCCCTCTGTCTACCGTATGGCCGCCAAACACCGCCTTACTGGTTCGGTGCAGAACACCTCCCTTGGCGTGGTCATCGAAGTCCAGGGCAAAGAGGAGGCACTGGCCTGGTTTGAAGAAGAACTCAGGGGCAACCCCCCGCCCTTAGCTGAAATTACCCGGATTCAGACAGACGAGACAACACCTGAGGCAGGTGAATCCGGATTCATCATCCTGGAAAGCTCTGCCCTGGAGCAAAGCCAGGTGCTCATAAGCCCCGACTCCGCCGTATGCAGCGACTGTACCCGGGAGATACTGGACCCTAAGGACCGAAGATATCTCTATCCCTTCACCAACTGCACCAACTGCGGCCCCAGGTATACCATTACCGGGCTTATCCCCTATGACCGGCAAAACACCTCCATGGCCTGCTTTGAAATGTGCCTCCAATGCCGCCGGGAGTACAGCGACCCCGGAGACCGGCGTTTCCATGCCCAGCCCAATGCCTGTCCCCAGTGCGGCCCCGGGCTCTGGCTGACAGATGCGGACGGCAACAGGATTTCAGAACATGATTCCCCCCTGAAGAAAAGCGCTTACCTGCTTAAACAGGGCAACATCCTGGCCATAAAAGGCCTCGGCGGTTTTCACCTGGCCTGCGACGCTGCCGATCAGGAAGCCGTTCGGGAACTTCGTCGCCGCAAGAACCGACCGCACAAACCCCTGGCTGTCATGGTCCCGGACATAGCTGCCGCTGTAGAGCTGGCGGAGCTAAGCCCATTGGAAGCAGAAATCCTGCAGAGCCCCTCCAGCCCCATCCTGGCGGTGAAGCCCATCCAGCCCTGCCCCTTGAGCCCCGAACTGGCCCCGGATACAGACCTGCTGGGCATCATGCTGGCATACACCCCCCTGCACCTGGTTCTCTTTGAACACTTCAAGGCTCTGCTCACCCGGCAGGAAATACCCGCCCTGGTCATGACCTCGGGCAACATGAGCTCCGAGCCCATAAGCCTTGGCAACCGCGAGGCCCTGAAGAGCCTGGGCCATATTGCGGATTACTTTCTTCTGCATGACAGGGACATCCTGGTTCGCTGCGATGACTCGGTAATGTGCGCCCGCGGACCCGGGCCTGCTTACTTTCGCCGGGCCAGGGGATATACCCCGCAGCCGGTATTTCTGTCCCGGGTTGGTCCTTGCATTCTGGGTACAGGCCCGGAGCTCAAAAACACCTTCTGCCTCACCAGAAATGACCAGGCCTTTGTCTCCCAGCACATAGGCGACCTGCAGAACTTAGAAAGCTACAGCTTCTACAGGGAGTGCATAGATCATCTGCAGCACGTGCTGCAGGTCAACCCGGAAATGGTGGTCTGCGACCTGCACCCGGACTACCTGAGCACTAAGTACGCCAGGCAGGAGTCCGGTCTGCCGGTGCAGGCCCTGCAGCATCACTACGCCCACATCCTGTCTGTCATGGCTGAAAACTGTTTTGAAGGCCCGTGCCTGGGCCTGGCCCTGGACGGAGCCGGGCTGGGGGATGACGGCACCCTGTGGGGGGGAGAACTTTTGCTGGTGGACAACCGGGACATGACCCTGCAAAGACTGGGCAGCTTTGAGCCCGTGCCCCTTCCCGGAGGAGACCTGGCGGTGCGCGAGCCCTGGCGTATCGCTGCCGGCTTTATCCACAGGCTGGGCCTGGAGCATTCCGTACTGGCCAGGGATTTTGAGCAAGGGCTGACTAAAGAGGAGATGCTTTTGAGGCAGATGCTTAAGAGCAATATCAATTCACCCCTGTCCAGCGGGTGCGGTCGTCTTTTTGACGCAGTGGCCGCCCTGCTCGGTCTGGTCAGAAGTATCAGCTACGAAGGACAGGCAGCGGTAATCCTGGAAAAAATCCAGTCCCGGGGACAAGAGACCGCGTACGACATACCGGTTATTCACCGCAATGGGCTTGGCATTCTGGACACCCTGACCCTGTTTCGTCAAATTCTGAAAGACCATATTAGTGGCCTGAGCCCGGCCATAATCAGCCGCAGGTTTCACCTGTCCCTGGTCCGGGGCCTGTGCCTGTGGGCCGCGCAGGCAGGAAACGCCACCGGCATCAGGACCATAGGCCTTAGCGGCGGTGTCATGCACAACCTGACCCTGGCCCGGGAGCTTGAAGAAGGTCTTGCCCGGAAATCATTCAATGTTTTGACGCACAGATTCCTGCCCCCGGGAGACGCCTGCGTCAGCCTGGGCCAGGCCGTGTACGGCCGGCATCTTGCACGCCTGAAAACATAAACCTGCAGTGCTTTTCCCTTGTAAAACCCTTAGGCGCTGTCAGAAATTTCAAACCAACATGCTGGTAACTTTATCTGACATCCTGCTCCCCTGTATAGGCTTAAGTGCACGGCGTAAACTCCCCTCCTTAGCCTGGGAAGGGCCGGGAAAGGAAGGGAGCTAAATATCGAACCACCCCCAGCCCCTCCTTAACCAAGGAGGGGAGCACATCGAGGGGCGACAACACTCTGTCGCATGCATCTGCATAAATACTCCTACTGGAGCTTGATTAAGGCAACTACCTGAAAATAACGTAACAGTTCTAGGGTGGGGAGTTCTGGGCAACATGCGGAAAATTAAAAGGTCGCCACCCACCCAAGTTTATAATTCTATTTTCCGGGAGTTGCCTAAGCTTTCACCACCCAAGTAAATCCAGGCCACGGTGTAGCTCCCCTCCTTAGCCAAGGAGGGGAGCAGATCGAGGCGTGGCAACACTCTGTCGCATGCATCTGAATAAATACTCCTACTGGAGCTTGATTAAGGCA
>NZ_QYZY01000177.1:0-6087 GCF_003838035.1 Desulfonatronospira sp. MSAO_Bac3
ACAGGTCTGGAACAGACAACGGATTATGCTGACCGGGCAGGCGCGGACGAAGCCCACCTGATTATCTTTAACCGGGACAGGAATGTTTCCTGGGATGATAAAATCTTCAGGCTCGAAAAAATCTACAAAAATAGAAACATCACTGTCTGGGGAGCCTGACACTGAGGACAAGTGACTGAGAAACCTGCGGGGTACAGGCTAAGCTTCGACTTTTGTCTATCCCCTTTATTCCGGGGAAAATTCCCCTTTAAGGGCGGTAACTGTTTTTTCAGGCATCAGGATGTGAGCCTGACTCAGGTGCAGTTCAATTTCCGGAGTTTTGTTTATGATAATCATGTAGGAGTTTCCTTAGTACCCGCCGCACATGATGCGTTGTGTTATTTCGATATGAGTCCTATGTTGATGGGTGCGAATGATTTGAATGAATCGCGTTTTGTGCAAGGTTAACGAGAAAGGATGATCTTGACATCCCCCTTTTTTTTGCTGCTGCATCAATTTGTTTAAGGGTCATCTTATCAGGCAGTGATAATCTCTCCATGCCACAAACGATTCAGAAAGTCCTCCCAATGTATAGCCTGGATGTTTCCCTGCCGGGTGGCAACCCCGTCCTGGCTGATCAGAAAGAAATCCTGATATATCCCTTCCTCGGCCAGCGCTTTCAGACCCTTGAAATCCTTGGGCGTAACCCGCTCAGTTGCCTTTACTTCAACTGCTGTAGTTTCTCCAATGAGAAAATCCACTTCATGGCCATGAGTGGAGCGCCAGTATGTTAAAGGAAGTTTTGTCCTGCTGTAGTTCAGGTACGCCCTGATTTCCATGCCGATAAAATGTTCAAAACTTTTGCCATATAAATCCGAGTTGCGATCAAGGGACCTGGTGCCTGCAAGGGTGTGAACAAGCCCAGGATCAAAAAAATAAAACTTGCCGGATTTGATTGCCTTTCTTTTTCTGGACTCAGTCCAGGCGGGCAAGAAAAAACCTACCAGAGTGTCTTCCAAAAAACCGACATGTTCCCTGACAGTTGACGCTGGCACCTGACAGTCATTGGCAAGCTTGGTGAAATTAATCACTTCCCCGCTGGACAGAGCCATCGATCGCAGAAAACGGGTAAAAGGCGGCAGGTTGCGAACCAGTCCTTCGGCCATTACTTCTTCTTTCAGGTAAGTATTGACGTAAGCGTCAAGCTCTTCTTCCGGAAAATCGCTGAGATAGACAGCCGGCAACCCACCATAACGCAGATACTGATCCAGATCAAAATTCGGCGCTTCTTTCCATGTCAGGGGAAACAGCTTTGCCTCCCAGACGCGTCCGGCAAGAAGATTGGCCTGTCCTCTGCGGAGTTTCCTGGCACTGCTGCCCGTTAACAGAAACCTGATCTGCCGTCTTTCAATGAGCCTGTGGACTTCATTTAGTAATTCCGGGATGCGCTGAATTTCGTCAATAACGATTAGCCGGTGACCCCGGGCATCAACGATGGATTCCAGATCATGTGGTGCTGCGGACAACCTTAAAAAAAACCGTGAGTCGAGAAGGTCGATAATTGTTGCTGCTCCGGATAATTGCCGCTCGACCAGGGTTGATTTCCCTGTGGCCCTGGGACCGAACAGGAAGAAGGAATTTTTTCCAACAATTTTTTTAGATCGATTAAGCGCTCTATTTGCATATCACAACCTCGATGCTGATTTTCCGTATATATGACAATTGAGCTGTGAATTTTCCGAAGTTCAACTCAAAATACATGTCTTCTTGGAAAAATGTTCTCATTTTTTTCTTCGGATAGGCGACTGCCAGGTCCTGGACAAATGGCTAAAGGACAGAAAAGAACGTATGCTGACCCGTGGACGAGATCAAGAAATACTACAGAGTTGTCACGGCCGTAATCAAAACCGCTGAAATCCAGAAGGAACCTGAGAATGTTTATCTGGAAGCAAAAAAGAGGAGTGGGGCGTAGCGTGGTGGTGTAACTTTTATTAAATCCCCAGATGGCCGCTCCAAGGGCTCCAGCGAAGTCCTGATCAGGAGGGGTGAGGATATCTGAGACAATTATTTCCTGCAAAAGACGAATTATGCAAGGTTTGTGAGCCACGCCCCTGCAAAGAGCAAAAGTATCTGTTCAGCGCTTTGGATGTGGCATGGGGACTGGCTCTTCAGTCACACCTGAAGCGTGATTGTCCCAGGAAATGAGTTCTTTTGAGCGTAAAATGATGCTCAGGTGGGTCCCGAAGTGCCTGTTCCCCGGGCCGGTTTCTTAAACCCTTGCCATCTACAAGACCATCGTCTCATTACCTGGGTGGTGCACAGATGCCTGGAAAAATCTCTCTCAATGTCTTCTGGTCCAGGACTTCATGCAGGGGGACATCCAGATCATGAATTGAGGGCGGTTCCTGGTCTTCAGCCCGGCCGGCCTGTTCAGGCTCTTCCCTGCTGTTCTGAGATTGGCTTGAAGGAGGTATAGCTTTGCCCCGTGCCGGGTCAGGCCTCATGTTCATGTTGTTTTTAATCCAGTTGTCTGTTTCATCGTGGGTACCCAGAAACAGAAAAATGAACCAGTCCTTTTCCTTGACCGCAACCATCCTGTGACCGTCTACCAGCTGAAACTTGATGCAGTTTTTAATCCTGGCCTCACCGTCCCGGCTGAGCTTGATGCGCAACTCATGGTCCAGATGGTTTTTATCCGCCAGGCTGCTGATGATCTCCCGGGCCTGGCGGGCGGCTATTGCGGATTTGTTCCCTTCGCTGTCCATCCTGTCCATTTTCTTGTAAAACTGCACCGGATCATGGATTATGGCGGCCATGCAAGCCTCCCTGCCTGGACTTGGCAATAAGAATTATGCTTATCAAGCTAAGCCTTACAGCCCCAGTGCTGTAAGAATACGCGCAGAAAGTAATTTTTTGTGGCAAGACCCGGATGTCAGCACACCCGGGTCTTGCTGTGCCTGCTCTTACGGGAAAACTACGTCTTCAGGAAACTCATCATTATAAGCTTCCTGGCCGCCTTCAAGAATCAGCAGCCTATCTTCATCGATGCCATGGTCCATGAGATAATCACAGGGCCTGGTGGCACCACTCCCGCCTCTTGGGCAAATGACTACGATATCTGCATCAGTGCCCCTGACCTTATCCAGGACCGGTTCCAGCTTGGCATAATCTTCATCTGACTCCAGAGGTCTGGCGAAAGTGGGTATGGCTTGAGGCAGATACCCTGACTCCCACTCTTCTTCAGTCTGAGAGCTGAAAACCACCAGTGAACCCTGCTCAACCTCTCCGGCATCCAGCCTTTCCTTCAGCTCTGCCGGGGAAATATAGTTGTAGCTGTCATCCTGAGTACAAGCTGTAGCTACAAATGCCAGAAAAACAACCAAACAGAATTGTGCCCATAAACATTTTCTCATTATGCCTCCATATTCAGAAATTAAAAAAATTACGGCTGCCTGCCTGCACAAGTTGTTCATATCTTGTGGAGAACATATAAATCACCTGCAACAGCCTTAACATAAAGCATTAAGTTTTAGTTTATATCCACAGCAAAAGAGTATGTCTAATAGATAATTTCTATCATACAAGACAGATTGTATTGCTTTTATCTATACGCTTTGATTTTGCTGTATTTTCGGTCCAACTATGATTTCTTCACGTGCCGTAGCAAGATATTATAGATTTTTTTGATACAAAACAGGTCAAACTATTTGAATTAACAATTTGACTGCTGATTTTTTAAGAGTAAATTTACCCGGTTGCTGAATTCTTAATAATTATTGCCTTGATTATCCATGCAGGGTGCAGACATCCGACAAATTTACAAGAGGTACTTTCCATGTCTAAAAACCTTACAAAACTGCTGATCCTGGCTGTCATCGCCTCCATTGTGGCCGCCTATTTTCTGCTGGACATTCATGCCCACCTGACCCTGGACAACATCAGGGCTTCCAGGGCCGAGTTTGAAACCCTGCTGGAAGAGCGCTTCCTGACTGTGCTGGGGATTTATCTCCTGGTATACATGGTAGTGGTAAGCCTGAGCCTGCCTGGCGCACTTCCTCTGGGACTTCTGGCCGGAGCTATGTTCGGGGCCATAACCGGAACCATAATCGTCTCCTTTGCCAGTACCATCGGGGCGACCATGGCCTGCTTCCTGTCGCGCTACCTGCTCCGGGACTGGGTCAAAAGCAGGTTTTCCGGGTTTATTGAGGCTGTGGACAGGGGGGTGCAGAAAGAGGGGGCCCTGTATCTTTTTACAATGCGCATGATTCCGGTGATTCCCTTTTTCATAATCAATCTGGCCATGGGCATCACTTCCATACGCCTGCGGACCTTTTTCTGGGTTTCCCAGCTGGGCATGCTCCCTGGCACCTTTGTCTTTGTAAACGCCGGAAGTCATCTGGGACGCATCCAGTCCACCGAGGACATATTCTCTCCAGGACTGATCATCTCCCTGGCCCTTATCGGGATTCTGCCACTGGCAGCCAAAAAAATTGTGGGTATTTTAAAAAAGAAGTACGGCTCCCAGGAAGACCATTCAGAGTTATCCGTTCCGGTAACCAACCCTGCGGTATCTTTTGCGCCGCAGGGCATGCCTTCAGAGTCTCTGATCCACCTGGCCGAGGCCAACCAGCAGGGATGCAGCAGGTGCGAGGTCTGTGTTTCACAGTGCGAGTTTCTGAAAAAATACGGCATGCCCGGGGATATCGCCCAGGGAATCCTGGATGGGAAAAACAGCACTGACCCCTTCGAATGCAGCCTGTGCGATCTGTGCGGGGCCATCTGCCCGGAAAAACTCTCTCCCGCGGATATGTTTCTGGATATGCGCCGTCAGGCAGTGCAGGAAGAAACTGTAGACCTGTCCCGCTATTCACCCCTGCTTAAGTTTGAAAAACTGGGTCATTCCAACCTGTTGTCCAGATATCCCGCGCAAAAGGCACACACTGTTTTTTTCCCGGGATGTGCTCTGCCCGGAACCAGACCGGAAATCACCTGGAGGATCTACCAGGAACTTAAGAAAGCCTTGCCCAGTCTGGATATGGTCCTGGACTGCTGCCACAAACCTTCCCATGACCTGGGGCGCGATGATTTTTTTCACAAGAATTTACAGGAAATCATGGGGAAGCTGCGTGACCTGGAGGTCAAAGAAATCCTGGTGGCCTGCCCCAACTGTTTCAAGGTGCTAAATGCCTACGCCGAGGATTTCAAAGTCAAGACAGTTTACCAAGTCATGGCTGAAGAGAACAGTTTTCAAGAGGTTGAAAAGCCGGGGAGGCTGGCAGTACATGACCCCTGCCCTCTGCGTTACCAGGACGGCATCCAGGATGCAGTGCGCCGGCTTCTAAATGCCAGGGGGATTGAAGTGAGTAAAATGAAAAACTCCGGTAAAAAGACATTGTGCTGCGGTGAAGGCGGGGCTGTCGGCTTTCACAATCCCGGGTTTGCCAGGACCTGGAGCCTCAAGCGCAAAAAAAGAGCCGGGCAGGACATGATGGTCACCTACTGCGCCGGTTGCGCCGGTTTTCTCAGCAGGCAGAGTCCCACCATACATCTGGCGGACGTACTTTTTGAACCTGAAAAGGCCTTGGCCGGCAAGAGCAGGGTGTCCAGAACCCCCATGACCTACTTAAACCGCATCCTGCTCAAAAGGCGGCTGGGCAAAAAAGGATAAAAAGGCCTTTTATTCGTAACCATTCAGGGGGGCCTCGGTGGTGATTACTGGCACCGGGCCGGTTCCGGCGTCCCACCCCCCTGAATGGGTACCATCAGTCTACTCTACAGTCTTGTCCTTTTAAATCTATTCATCAGATTTTTCCAGAAACCCTGGTCCCTTTTGCCGGCATTAATCCATTCCAGGTACTTGTCCCGTCCCTCAATGATTATAGTGTGGGCCTTACGCTTGGCCTTTACCCCCTGAGGCAGCAGCCGCATGAAACGCTCCACTTCATAGGTGTGCACTGTTTTGTCCGCATGGACAAAGATCTTATTGCCATGTTCTTCCTGGGTCAGGACCTTGGTCGCAAACAGTTCCTGCCACTCCATCTTGTCAATATCATAGAGCTTATCCACCGGGACCTGCGGAAAGTAATCCGGAACAGACCTTTCAGCAAA
>NZ_QYZY01000178.1:0-1442 GCF_003838035.1 Desulfonatronospira sp. MSAO_Bac3
GGCCAGTGCTTCTGGAATGCACCAACTCCTGAGTGAGCTTTAGAAAATTGTCCGCTTTTTACTTCGATTGCCGCAAGCCTGTTTCCTTTTTTGAGTACAAAGTCCACTTCCCTGTTTTTCTCCCGCCAGTAATATACCTCCACACCTTCTTCCTCTCCCTGGTTCACGAGGTAAGCGCCCACTGCGATTTCAACCAGGCGACCCCACATCTTGGCTTCTGCACGCCAATCAGCAGGTGCCAGCCCGGACTGGGAAGTGACCAGGGCAGTGTTTCTCGGCTGCCATTTGGGACTGGATGATCTGGTACGGATTTTTGTTCCGTGCCATTTTTGCAGTCCCTGGACCAGGTAGGCTCCTTCAAGAAGATGCTGGTAATGAGCCAGCGTAGTTGTATTGCCCGCATCCTGAAGCTGACCCAGAAGTTTCTGATAAGATATGATCTGTCCTGCATAATCGCAGCTTAGAGCATAAAGCCGGCGAAGCAGAGCTGGTTTCTGAACCCGGTGCATCAGCAGGATATCTTTGCCGATGGCGGTTTCCACCAGCGACTGCTGGACATAATCCCCCCACCTTGTCCAGTCATCCCTGAGCCGGGCTGCGCCGGGATACCCGCCGTAATAAAGATAAGTATCCAGGTCCCACTGAAAACATTTCTCCATTTCCACAAAAGACCAATGGGACATGCGTATTAATTCAAACCGTCCGGCAAGGCTTTCAGTCAACCCGCCTTGAATCTGCAAAGATGATGATCCGCAAAGAACCAGGCGAATCTGATTCAGGCTGTTTCTCTGCTCCCATAACGCCTTGATACACTCAGCCCAGCCCTGAACCTTCTGGATTTCATCCAGGATCAGCAGTACAGGACCTTCTGCGGCAGTCTTGTATTCCGCCGCCTGCCAGGCCTGTTCAATCCAGTCTGTACCTGGTGGAGCCGGAGAGTCTGCTGATTCGTATATTGAGGCCCTGCCCCAGCTTTCCTTAACCTGAAGAACAGCTGTAGTCTTTCCCACCTGTCTGGGCCCAAGGACTACCTGAATGAAAGGCTGCTGTTCCTGGAGCCTCTGACCAAGGGTGTAAACTTTTTGTCTTTTGAATTCGGGAAGTTGCATAATTTTTGCCATTTACTCAATATATCGTTCTTTTTTACTCAATACATTGAGTAAATGTCAACAACAGACCTTAAAGATGTGACTGCAAAAGGTCATTTTTGTCACGCGAACCACGCGAAGCGCTTGGCAGGACGCGTGGCAGACGTCAGAGGTCAGTACAAACTAAGATTTATGTCACGCGAAGACGCGTGATTGTCCCCCTGGCCGGTACCTGCCCCCTGAATGGTTACCCGCAGGGGGTGTGGATGTGGGATATATTCTAGGAAGAGGCTGGGTGGTTCGTAGTCTTGCCCTTTCATTTTTCCCTTGCCTGTCCCCTAAAACCTAACTATA
>NZ_QYZY01000179.1:0-3207 GCF_003838035.1 Desulfonatronospira sp. MSAO_Bac3
AAAGGCGGATTTTCACCGGCAGTCCTTTCTGCTGGGAAAGCTCCATAAGCTTCTGGGCATAAGGGATGCAGAAACCGTAAATGTCCGCCCTGGTTATGTCCTCGAAGTGGCACCTGGGGATGATATCCCAGTCCAGGGCCGCCTCTACAAGTTCTAAGTAGTCGTCCATGGCCTGCTGACGGGTTTTGCCCAGTTTCAGAAATATATGGTAATCAGAAACAGAGGTGAGCATGCCCGTCTCCTTGAGCCCCATATCCTTGACCAGCTTGAGATCTTCTTTGTTGGCCCTGATCCAGCCGGTGATCTCGGGATACCTGTGCCCTTTCTCCAGACAGGCCTCAACTGCTTTTTTATCCTTGTCCGAATACAGAAAAAATTCACTCTGGCGGATAAGCCCGGAATGACCTCCAAGGCGGTGCAGATATTCGTATATATCTGCAATCTGTTCTACAGTGAAGGGAGGCCTTGCCTGCTGGCCATCTCTGAAGGTGGTATCGGTAATAAATATTTCCTCCGGTGGCCGGGGCAGAATAAATGAGTCGTCAAAGGCTATGCGGGGGACATGGTTATAGGGATAGAGATCCCTTAAAAGCTGAGGACTCTGGACATCCTGCAGGTCGTAGCGCTGTTTGGCGGTATTTTTATGGTATAAAAAATCGAACATATATCCTCCACTTTTTCATATTTCTTTGATAGTTAGCAGAGAAAGTCAAGCGTAGCAAGAAACTTTTAAAGCCTGGGTGCAGAATTCTATTCAGCGGCATCAACAGATTCGGGATGTTGCCCTCGAAAAGGGCTCTTTTCACGCACAGGATCACAAAAAAAGCCTGGAGCTTAAAAGAATATATGGGTAGATTTCGCCATAATTGAATATCTGTTTTCAGGTGAAGGTGATGAATGGTTACAAATTAAGGTTGAAAAAGAAGTAGTAAAGGCATTCTGGAAAAATCTTGGACAAAAAAAACCCCGGCAGAACCGGGGCTTTGGAATAAACTCGAGTTGACGGTTAAAAGCTCCAGCCAAGATCCTCCCTTAATTCTGCAGGAAGCCTTGCACCCTCATCAGGAAGGTACGGTTGGGGTGCTCCGGCTTCACGCCTGCTTTCAGTAAGTTCATTCTTCTCAAAATCCCTGGGGATGCTGAAGACCTGGTCGGGATAGATAAGATCCGGATTGTCGATTTGGTCCCTGTTGTCCTTGTATATTAAAGGCCACATAAAGGGATCATTGTAAATCTCATTATACTCGGCTATCCACCACAGGCATTCGCCTTTTTCCACGGTATGCGATGTAGGAAGTGCGTTGTAGACTTCTTCATAAAGGGCTCTTTTGTCCATGGGTTCGGGCTTTTCTTCTTCTGCAGGTTCAGGTATTTCTGGCTCGGGCTGAGCTACTTCAGGTTCAGGCGGTTCCGGCTCTGCAGGATCGACGGGCTTTTTGGCGCAACCAGCTGCCAGAAGCGCAAGCAGTAAAATTGAGAAAATAAGGTAACGTTTCATTTCTTCCTCCGTGGACAGGGTTTAAGGGCAGTTTATGGCTTTACATGTCTATATTTACTCAAGTTTCAGGTAAAGTCAAGAGAAACCCTGCTCCTGGCGGCTTCAGCTTCTGCTTTCCAGCCTCCGCGTTCAAGGCTGCTGGCTGCCAGTTCGTAAAGTTTGACCGGTTTTTCTCCGTATATGGCTGTGATGAGATCCGGGTATGAAGATTTGAACACCTCGCGCACCAGGTCTTCCTGGGCGAACAGGTAGCGGGCAAGCAGTGGATTGTCTGCATGTGCCGGAAGATAAAGAATAAAAAGCCTGCGGCAGTGAAACAGAATAAATTTGATCCTGGATATCTCCCGGTTGATGCTCTCCCCGGTCTGATCCAGGACGTTTATGAGTTCCTGGCTGATGAGCTGTTCTTCCGGGGTTATTTCAGGATTTGAATAGCGGGCCTCGAACCAGGGCCGGTAATTCTCCTGCTGGTAAGCATCCTCTCTTAGTTTCATGCACTCGTGGAATATGTAACCTATGCACCAGTCTAAGTAAGGACCGATCTTTCCGGCCCTCTGGTCGTTGCGGAAAAGTATGTGGGCGGTATCCTTGAGACGCCATAGCTGACCCTTGCTCATCTCCTCGCCCAGCAACTCCTTGAAAAAAGTGAAGCTCACATGGCCTGATTGATCATGCGAGTCAAATTGGTTAAAAAGTTCCTTGCTGACCTGACAGAAGTCCCGCAGGACATCCCTGACGAATTCGGGAAGCTTGGCGTCAATCCAGGATTTATGCATAAGCCCATCTGAGTTGCGGGTTTAAAAAGAATTGCAGCCTCGGATTTCTTAATGATCCCTGGTCCAAAAAAAGGCCCTGATCTGTGTTTTCTTTCAATCTATTCACCGGCTCAACGACTTGTCAACATATTTAAAAGCTTAATTAAAAAATGCCCAGAAATATCGCCTTGCTCTCTGTACTGGCATCCCTGCTGACCCTTGGACTCAAATTCGGAGCATTCTGGGTCACAGGTTCAGTTGGCCTTTTGTCTGATGCAGTGGAGACCCTGGTCAACCTGACAGCAAGCATTGTAGCCGTAATCGCCCTGACTGTAGCCTTCAAGCCGGCCAACAGGAAGTTCAACTACGGCCACGACAAGGCAGAGTATTTTGCCGGAGGCCTCGAGGGAGGTCTTATACTGGTGGCTGCGGCTGGGATCATCTACTCTGCCGTGGGGAGGCTCATGCAGCCACAGGCCCTGGAAAATCTTCTTCTGGGCATAGGGATCTCCGTAGTTGCTGCCCTGATTAATCTTGTGGTGGCCAGAATTATGCTAAGAGCTGCCAGGCATTTCGACTCCATTACCCTGGAAGGGGATGCCAGACACCTCATGGCCGACGTCTGGACAACCACAGGGGTGGTTCTGGGGCTGGGGATCATAATGTTCTACCCGCAACTGGTGATCCTGGATTCCATAATCGCCGTAATAATCGCCCTGAATATCACCAGGTCCGGTATAAGCCTCATAAAGAGATCCATGCACGGGCTTATGGATGTCTCCCTGCCCAGGGAGGAAGTGGACCTGGTGGAAAAACACATCCGCAGGCACGCCGGGGAAAAGGCGGCGTATCACGGCCTGCGCTCGCGAAAGTCCGGGTCCAGGCGTTTTATCGACTTTCATCTGCTTCTGCCGGGAGATAGAACCATCCGCGAAGGCCACGATATCTGCTGCA
>NZ_QYZY01000180.1:0-1653 GCF_003838035.1 Desulfonatronospira sp. MSAO_Bac3
CCGCAATCTCATGAGCCGGATGAACTCCATCGAGTTAGAAAAGAAATACCAGCTGCAAAGAGAGGTTCTGCAAGTAATAGAAAAAAAGGAGTTCACCGGGGAAAACCTGGACAGGATCATACGCAGCATGGAAGAGGCTTTTACCTGCAACCTGCAGGACAACCTGGGGCTGATGGAACAGAAGCTGGCCAACGAGCAGAAGTTCACCAATACTTTGCTGTCCCAGATTCAGCTGCTCACAGATGAGTTCAGGAAATCAGTCAACCGCCAGAGCACCGACCTGGAGGATTTCGGGGAGCAGACTGTATCGGATATCGAAAACAACAAGGATCCCGGCGAGATCATCGGCTATATCCGGGGAACAATAAAAGAGATAGTAACCCAGGCCAGAAAAGAGGCCGATTCCTGGGAAAACAAGGCCAGAACTCTGGAACACTATGCCAGGTATGACCATCTGCTGGGATCGCTCTATAATCGCAGCTGGTTTGACGAGAAGATTTACAGTTTGACTGAGCAGGCCCTGGAAAATAATGCCCGCCTGGCCCTGCTCATGATAGATGTGGATCACTTCAAATCCATTAACGACAGCTGGGGGCATCAGGTGGGGGATGATGTGCTAAAGGCCCTGGCCAAGATCATCAAGGAGCATGCCGAGGTGGGCAGCGGTTATCCCTGTCGTTATGGAGGAGAAGAGCTGTGTATAATTTTTAAGGACACCGATGAACAGCTGGCCGGTGTACAGGCCGAGGAACTGCGCCGCGAGGTGCAGGGCTACAATTTCATTCCCAGGAAAAAAGATGGAAGTCTTGGAGACTCCATCAACTTTACAGTCAGTATCGGAGTGGCGGAACTGCAGAAAGACTGGGACGCCGGAATGCTTATAGGAGCGGCTGACAAGGCCCTCTACCACGCCAAGGAATCCGGCCGCAACAGGGCGATCCTTTTTTCCGAGCTTTAATCCTTCCCGTCTGGTCTAATGTGTCTGTAAAAAGTTTTTTTCAGGCACGAGAGGACACCCGTAACCATTCAGGGGGTCCCCAGTATTGATTACTGGCCGGTTTCGGCATCCCGCTGAATGTTTACGGACACCCGGCATCTACTCCCCTCCTTAGCCAAGGAGGGGCCGGGGGTGGTTGTATGAACTCCCTTCCTTATTTCAATATTTTTTCTCAGGGGCTCATTTTCCGCGCAGGGGCGTGGAGAAACCGGGACTTTTTGCAGCCGCATCTTATTATCCCTTCCTATTCTGCTTGAGAAGCGATCTGGCGATGTCCAGGTCATACAGTTTCAGTGGGTCCTGTTTTTTATCCCCGTACATTTTCGCCGCCCGTTTTATAATGTCCATATCCAGCCAGCCGTGCCTCTCCCAGATCTCCGGCTGGTCCTGGTTCCACAGCCTGAACTCGATGCTGCCCTCATTGTCCCGGACATACATCCGCTCCTTCTTGTTCCTTGGGTCCGGATAGTAATACATGCCGCTGGGCGTACTCATTTATAGTTCTCCTTTTTTGTTTTGGGTGTTTTACAATATACGTGACACTGGTGCAGGATTAAACTGCAAAAAGCCCCCTGGCCGCATCCTGATCCCACACCGGCTCGGCCCAGGTAAGCCCTTCCAGGTCCGGTCCGGGCCACACTGAAAGCTCTGTCTGC
>NZ_QYZY01000016.1:0-1035 GCF_003838035.1 Desulfonatronospira sp. MSAO_Bac3
AGGGCGTGGTCATCAAACGCGGACAGGAAATAAATTTCTCTGATATCTGCCGCCTGCAGCAGATCGGCAGGCAGAACCTATACACCGAAGCTGCACCCAGCGAGCAGGACTGGGTACATGAGGACGAGGCAGCCGAAAGCTTTGCCCGGGCCATGGCCGGTGAAGGGGTGGAGCTTGGCCTGCCTCCCAGAGAGGGGCGGGTGAACCTCAAAGCCGGTCGGGACGGCCTGCTGGTAGTTCAAAAAGACAATCTTCTGGCTTTCAACCTGGTGCCTCAGGTCATGTGCGCCAGCCGCCAAAACTCCATGCTGGTGAAAAAAGATTCTGTTATCGCAGGTACCAGGGCCATACCCCTGTACCTTCCCAGATCTAACTTCAATAAGGCCATGCAGGTCCTGAACCAGGGGCCGCTTTTCAAAATCCTGCCGCTTATGCAAAAAAAGGTGGGGCTGCTCATCACCGGGACCGAGGTTTTCGAGGGTATTATCCAGGACCGCTTCGAGCCCATCATAAAGGACAAGGTGCAGAAACTGGGCTCGGAAGTAAACAAGTCAATAATCTGCCCTGATGACAAAGAAGAGATAAAGACTTGCCTTACCCGGCTTCTGGATTCCGGCTGCGATATGATCATAACCACGGCCGGACTTTCTGTTGACCCTGACGACGTCACCCGCAAAGCCATTCAGGAGGCAGGGGCCAGTGAAATGCTCTACGGAGCCCCCATCCTGCCCGGAGCCATGACCATGCTCTGCTGGATTGATTCTGTACCGGTTATTGGAGTGCCGGCCTGTGCACTTTATTTCAAGACCACCAGCTTTGATCTGCTGCTGCCGAGGCTTCTGGCCGGATTAAAAATAACCCGTCTGGACCTGGCCCAGATGGCGGACGGATCCCTGTGCCTGGCCTGCAAGTCCTGCACATATCCCAAGTGTCCCTTTGGGAAGTAATTGCCGAAGAGAAACTTCTTGCTTTGCGATCTTTGCTTGCCACGCCCTGGCGTGATTAAATGCGTAAGCACCTCGAAGAGGATTTAAC
>NZ_QYZY01000181.1:0-3522 GCF_003838035.1 Desulfonatronospira sp. MSAO_Bac3
TGCCTGCCCGCTAAAATTCCGCAGGACAGCAAAGCGCATTTTAGTCGGGTGTGAAGCCTGAAGGCTTCCCGTGCCAGAGAAGATTTTTTTGGCACGGGCAACTTCGTTGCACACGGGCGGCTCTGCCGCTCACGGCTGGGGAGTACGCCTCAGGCCTATTCCCGGTGGCGATTGCTGGCACCCCTTGAATGGTTACAGTCAGCACATACCCTGGGACTGAAAATGATTAAAGCTCGCGTGGTTGAAGCATGAAGTAGATTTTTCTTGAATTTGCTTATGAATATAGGTATAATGTTATTTTTTAAATTTTAATCCCTGACTCTAATCCTGCGAAAAGCACCCCTCAGGAGGAGGAAAATCATAATGACCCGAAAGGATCGAACCGAAGGCATCCTGACCAGGAAGGAAGTCCTGGATCAAAGCGAAAGGCAGAAATACTACCAGATTCAGCTCAAGGATCTTTTGAGCTATGCATACAGGTACTCCGAGGACGTGAAAAAGAGATTCGACCGGGCGCAGTTTTACGTGGACAAGTTCAAGACCCTGGGGGATCTGAAGCATATTCCCATTTTAAAGAAAAAAGAGCTTATATTTCTGCAGTCCATGGGACCACGCCTGGGGGGCCTGTTGACCAAGGACCTGGGGGAGCTGAGACGGATCTTTCTTTCCCCCGGTCCCATTTTCGATCCAGAGGACCGTACTGATGATTACTGGGGATGGACGGAAGGTTTTTATGCTACCGGTTTCAGGACAGGGGACATCGTCCAGGTCACCTTCAGCTACCACCTGGCCCCGGCCGGACTCATGTTTGAAGAGCCCCTGAGAAATATCGGCTGTTCCGTGGTTCCAGCAGGGCCCGGCAACACCAATACTCAGCTGGAGGTGATGCAGAAGCTCAGGGTAACCGGTTTTGTGGGCACTCCAAGTTACCTTATGCATCTGGCCCAGAAAGGGGAGGAAAAGGGGCTCAACCTGCGCAAGGACCTGTTTCTGGAAGTGGCCTTTGTCACCGGGGAAAAGTTTTCCGAGAAAGTGCGCTCCACCCTTGAGAAGAAGTTCGATCTCATCATGCGTCAGGGCTACGGCACAGCCGATGTGGGCAGCATCGGGTACGAATGCTTTCACAAGAACGGCCTGCACGTGTCCAACCGGACTTTCGTGGAGATCTGCCACCCGGATACCGGCATTCCCCTCAAGGAAGGGGAGGTTGGCGAGATAGTGGTCACCTCCTTCAATAAGACCTATCCGCTGATCCGCCTGGCTACCGGGGACCTTTCCTATATAGATCACAGCCCCTGCCCCTGCGGCCGGACCTCGCCCAGGCTGGGCAATATAGTGGGACGGGTGGACACCACCGCCAGGATCAAGGGCATGTTTGTCTATCCTCACCAGGTGGAACAGGTCATGGCCGGGTTCGAGGAGATCAAGAGGTGGCAGATCGAGGTTACCAACCCCGGGGGAATTGACGAAATGACCCTTTACATTGAGGCCTCCAGCTTTAAAAGGGAGGCGGAACTGCTGCATATCTTCAGGGAAAAGATCAAGATCAGGCCTGAGCTGCAAATACTGGCCCCAGGGACCCTGCCTCCCCAGGTAAGGCCCATCGAGGACAAGAGAACATGGGAATAGCCAGACTTTTTTTCTTATGCCTTGCTTTGCTCATGGCCGCCGCTTGTGCACCCAAAATGCCTGTTCATATTGAAGAACCCGCTCCGCAGCCCGGTGAGTTCTATACCGGCGACGGCGAGCGACTGACTTCCAAGGAGATGGTGGACAGGATAAGGGACAATGATTTCATTTTATTGGGCGAATCCCACAACAACCCATGCGATCACAAGGTCCAGGCCAGGATCGTGCACCTTCTGGCCCAGTCCGGAGTTGACCATGTCCTGGGGCTGGAGATGGTCAATGTACGCCGGCAGGAGATCCTGGACAGCTTCAACAGGGGGGAGATTTCCCTGGAAGAACTGCCGGACAGACTGGACTGGAGCGAAAGCTGGGGATACGATTTCGATCTGTACAGACCTGTTTTTGAGGCCGCCAGGGAGCACGGGGTACCAGTAAAGGCCCTTAATCTGCCCTCGGAAGTCACCCGCAGCATCAGCCACTACGGCCTGGACAGCCTGGATGAGGAGGACCGCAGGTATCTGCCGGATAAGATTACCATGCCCCCTGAAGAACAGCTCTCTTTCCTGGAAAAGCAGTATGAAATGCACCAGGAGTTTGTTCCGGAGGATCGTTCCGAACTGCAGCACTTTATTCAGGCCCAGTCCACCTGGGATTCCAAGATGGCGGAAATGGCCGAACAGTTTGGTTTCGAGCATTCCCTGCCTGTCGTGGTTCTGGCCGGCAGCGAGCATGTGCGCATGGGCTGGGGTATAGAGCACCGCCTGCTTAAGCAGGATGGAGATGCCCGGGTGACCAGGGTCCTGCCGGTACGAGACGTGGAGGACATAAGCCCGGACAATCCCCTTTATTTCTATTGCCCTCCTGCCCAGGCCCAGCATGGCCGCATGCGCCTGGGGCTTATAATGTCCAGGCAGGATGATGTCCTGGTGGTTCACGGCGTGGTGGAAGACAGCGCTGCCGACAGGGCCGGTTTTCAGAAGGGTGATGAGATAATTGGCGTAAACAGCCGGGCCGTACACGGGATGTCAGATCTGCACGATGCCGCTGTCAAAGCCTCAAAGACCGGGGAACCGGTGGTTTTTAAGGTGCTTCGAAAAGCAGGCATCAAGAGCCTTAAGCTGGAGCTTCCACGGGAAGAGTAGCCTTGCCGGAACTTCCAGAAGTAGAAACCATAGCTGCGGGGCTTGCCCCCCTGGTAAGCGGCAGGTCCATCCGGGATATATTTCTGATGCAGGCCCGGGTGGTACGCGGTGATGAGCTTGAGTTTCAAAGAAGGCTTCTGGGCCGTAAAGTCTTGGATGTGCGGCGAAGGGCCAAGCTTCTTATCCTGGATCTCGACGGGCCTTTACACTTGGTGTCTCATCTGAAAATGACCGGCAAGGTCTGGGTGCCGGACAAGGGTGTCCAGCCGGGAAAGCATACGCACCTTATTCTGGACCTGGGAGACGAGGTCTATGTCTTTTTTGACGACCAGCGCAGGTTCGGCTATGTAACAGCACTGACACCACCGGAACTTGAATCCTGGGATTTTTACCGCGGCCTTGGCCCTGAGCCCCTGCACCTTTCCTCACAGGACTTTACAGATATTTTTCAGGGCAGAAAGGCCCGCATCAAGTCCCTTCTGCTGGATCAGCAGGTTATAGCCGGCATCGGCAATATTTATGCTGATGAGGCCCTGTACATGGCCGGGATTCATCCCTGCACCCGGGCCGTTGATCTGTCCGGGGATCAACTGGAGGCTCTGCACTGCAGCCTGCAGCAGGTACTGCAGGAGGCCATTCAGGCCGGGGGAAGCTCTTTCCGGGACTATCGCAACGCCCTGGAGGAGGCCAGGGCTTACCTGCAGGCGGTTTGTGAGCGGTTAAACCAACAGGAACAACCTGCCAGAGACCA
>NZ_QYZY01000182.1:0-36137 GCF_003838035.1 Desulfonatronospira sp. MSAO_Bac3
AACTGTCCGTTTAGAACGCTTACAAGGAGAGGTTATGCACCGCTGCACAAAGCTACCAGCACTGCCGGTTTTTATTGTGCTGGCAGTATTTTTTCTGTTCCTGCAGCCTTTTTCCGCCTGTGCCCAGAGCAATACTGCAGCATCTCCTTCAGGGGACGTCTCCAGGGCCGGCGTCGAAAGACTGCTGCAGGACCTGGAGGATCCCCAAAAGCTTGAAGAACTGAAAGAGGACCTGAAGATTCTTCTTGCAGCACAGGAAACCAGGGAAGAAGACAAGCCCTATGAACCCCTGGCCGATGCCGAAGGACTTCTGGGCCAGCTTTTGATCCTCATGTCCGGGCATATGCAGGAAATAAACAGGGTCCTCACTGATGCCGGCCAGAGCACCCTGGAGTTGCCTGAGATCGCCAGAGACCTGGTCCAGCAGTCCCGGGACCCGGAAACACTCAGGACCTGGGGGGAGATGGGAGGCAAGGTCGCCCTGGTCCTGGTGGCCGGATTCCTGGCCTTCTGGCTGGCAAAGCGCCTCCTGAGAAGACCGCTCAAATCCCTGGAAGACCAGGAGGCCTATTCCAGGGCCACAAGGGCCGCGTTTCTGCTGGGCAGCACCCTGCTGGAAATAGTCCCCATAATCGCCTTCGCTGCTGTGGCCTACGCTGTTCTGCCCCTTCTGGATCCTGCCGACGGCACCCAGGTGGTGGCCCTGACCGCTGTAAACGCCATAGCCTTTGCCAAGCTGGTCCTGGCCCTGGCCAGGCTGATCCTGGTTCCGGCAGCCCCGGCTCTGCGACTTTTTGACATAGAAAATGAAACCGCAAAGTATTTGTATATCTGGGTACGCCGCATCGTAAGCCTGGCAATATACGGTTATTTCATACTGGAGGCTTCCCTGCTTCTGGGCCTGCCTGCCAGCCTTTACGTTTCCCTGCAGAAGCTCCTGGGCCTTATAATCACGCTTATGGCCATAATCCTGGTCCTGCAGAACCGCTCCTGCGTGGCCGAGTGGCTTCGCGGGGACCCCGTCCAGGAGGATCAGGACCAGTCTGCGCAATCCCAGCTGACCGAGGCCATGCGCCGCAGGATGCAGGCCCTGGCTGCTTTTCGCCGCAGGCTGGCCAGTTTCTGGCATGTCCTGGCCATCGTCATTATCCTGGGACTCTTCGGCACCTGGGCCCTGCAGATTGAAGGAGGGCTTTTTTTTCTGGCCAGGGCCCTGGTCCTCACCGGGATCATCATACTCATCACCACCTTTATCCTGCGCTTGAACGACCGGGGTCAGGACTACCTGTTCAGGATAAGCGACGACCTCAAAGCCGGTCACCCCGAGCTTGAAGCCAGGGCCAACCGCTACCTGCCTCTGCTGAAAAAGACCATAAGGGCAGTCATCTATGTTCTGGCTGTTTTTTCCATCCTCAATGCCTGGGGACTGGGCACCCTGGGATGGCTCATGTCTCCGCAGGGCTTTGCAATCATCTCTCAGGTAGTGACCATCCTGGTTATACTCATGATTGCATCCCTGATCTGGGAGTTCGCCGCAATCAGGATTGAAAAGTCCATGGCCCTGGAGAGCGAATCCGAGGACAAAAGGGCCACCTCGCGCAAGCTTACCCTGCTGCCGCTTCTAAAAAATGTAATAATGATAGCTGTTATCCTGGTGGCCGGAATGAGCGTCATGGCCCACCTGGGCATCAATATTGCGCCTCTTCTGGCTGGTGCCGGTGTCATCGGCCTGGCCATCGGCTTCGGGGCCCAGACCCTGGTACGCGACGTCATAACCGGGGCCTTTATCCTCCTGGAAGACTCCATGGCCGTGGGGGACTGGGTGGAGGCAGGAGGACACGCCGGTACAGTGGAACACCTGACAGTGCGCACGGTTTCCCTGCGCGACCTGGCCGGCACCCTGCACGTCATTCCCTTTGGTGAAGTGACCACTGTTCAGAATTACAACCGGGACTACGGCTACGCCATGATCGATGCCGGGGTTGCCTTCCGGGAAAATTACGGCGAGGTGGTGCACGCCCTGCAGGACGTGGCAGCGGAACTCAAAGAAGACGAAACATGGGGACCGGACATTATCGGAGACTTAGAGATCTTCGGGCTGAACAAGATCACCGATTCAGCCGTGGAAGTCCGGGTGCGCATCAAGACCAGGCCCCTTTGTCATTTTGCCATTCGCCGGGCATTCCTGGAGCGGATGAAACGGGTTTTTGACGAGCGCGGCATCGAAATCCCCTTCCAGCACCACACCATCTGGTTCGGCCAGGATAAACAGGGTGATTCCAGACCCATGCGGGTGGTGCACGAGGCCAGAAAGTCGCTTCCTGAAAAGGACAAAAAGGAAGAGCCCCAGCCGGAGCAGGTTCCTGAAAGGAAAATCGAGTACTTTACCGAATCAGACGCCTCCAGGGAAGTGGTCAAGGATAAGGAGCAGGCCGATGAGGAAAAGGAAGAGGAGGAAAGACTGAGGCAGGAGCAGCTGGAACAGGAACAGGAGAAAAAGGCGCAGGACGACTTATCAGACGATTCTCAAGACAGCAGTAAAAAATCATGAACAAAGGAGAAATACATGCAGGAGTATAAAGTCGCTGTCATCCCCGGTGACGGCATAGGCCCGGAGGTGGTCCGGGAAGGACAGAAAGTTCTCGAGGCCGCCGGAAGGAAATACGGCTTCAGGCTGGACTGGCACAGCTACGATCTGGGCGGGGAGCGCTACCTCAAGACCGGCGAAATCTTACCGGACTCGGTCCTGGAAGAGCTCAAGGGCTTTCACGCCATATACCTGGGGGCCATAGGGCATCCCGATGTAAAGCCGGGCATCCTGGAACAGGGCATTCTGCTGCGCACCCGCTTCGTCCTGGACCTTTACGTCAACCTGCGCCCCATCAAGCTCTATCCCGGGGTGGAATGCCCATTAAAGGAAAAAGGCCCGGAAGACATAGACTACATAGTGGTCCGGGAAAATACCGAAGGTCTTTACGCCGGAAGCGGCGGCTTTCTGCGCCAGGGCACAGAACATGAAGTTGCTGTGCAGGAATCGGTGAACACCTATATGGGCGTGGAACGATGCCTGCGCTACGCCTTTGAGCTGGCCGCCACCCGCAAGCGCCGCAAACTCACCCTGTGCGGCAAGACCAATGTCCTGACCTATGCCTTCGGCCTATGGGAGAGGGTCTTCCGGGAAATGGCCAAAGAATACCCTTCGGTGGAAATCGACTACACCCACGTGGATGCCACCTGCATGTGGATGATCAAAAGCCCGGAATGGTTCGACGTGGTGGTCACGGACAACATGTTCGGGGACATCATCACCGACCTGGGGGCCATCACCCAGGGTGGACTGGGCATTGCCGCCGGAGGCAATATCAATCCCCGGGGCGTGTCCATGTTCGAGCCCATCGGAGGCTCGGCTCCCAAGTACGCCGGCCAGAACAAGGCCAACCCGGTTGCCGCCATCCTGGCCGGTCAGCTTATGCTCACCGACCTGGGCCAGGCACAGGCCGCCCAGGGCCTGGAAGAAGCCGTTTCCAGGGTGCTGCCCCGCATGCAGACCCAGTCCGCAGGACGCATGGGCATGAGCACCAGCGAGGTGGGCGATGCCATAGCTGCTGAAATCAGCTGAAACCATTCAGGGGGTCCTCGGTAGTGATTACAGGTCAATTGAGGCACCCCCTGAATGGTTACCAAAAATTAGATTTTCAGCACGGCCTGCTCCCCTCCTTGGTTAAGGAGGGGCTGGGGGTGGTTCGTTATTAATGACCACTTCCTTCCCTTCATGGTTGATAACTCTTACAAGCAACCACCTGTTCAACCAATAACTACAACAGGTTAAACTCATGTGCATATGTCCAAAAATTTCAGCACGGCCTGCTCCCCTCCTTGGTTAAGGAGGGGCTGGGGGTGGTTCGTTATTAATGACCACTTCCTTATCCAGCTGCTCTCAGGTTCAACCTGGGAATAACGCTTAAAAGCAACCAAAATACTCAGTCCATGGTGATCAAGAAAATCACAGCACCTGCTACTGCCTCTTCCGCTCTACCCACACCTCTACACTTTCCATGGCCTCCCGGGTTTCCAGCCCGCGGATCTCCCTGTATACATCTTTGCACTCCTCATAGTCCAGACTTCCGGCCAGCTGTACCGCTTTTAGCTCGTTTCTGGAATGGGGAAACCTGTCTGTTTCCTCCAGGATCTCGTCCTTGCGCACTATCTTGTTGTAAATAAGGCTGCGGGCCGCCAGCAGGTCTGCCCTGGGACCGCCGTATTCCGGCATCCAGGTATAAAGAAGGGTCAGGACGTCCCCGGGACCCAGAACCTGTCTTCTTCCCAGTCTTTCCCTGAAAAAGTCCTGCAGACTGTAGAATGTCTCCAGCCTGGAAAAGGGAGGTTTTCTGGCAAACAACAAAGCGGCCAGAAAGAAATGGATATATCCGGCTTCAACGTATACGCTCTGGTAACCCGGCAAAATATCCTCCAGGGCCCTGGCCCGCATCTTATCGCGCAGCCTGCCCTTTTCGGCATCGGCCCGGGCGAAATTCTTCACCGCCTTTACCAGGTAGGAAAAATCCCGGTTTGCACCGGAAACCTGGTAAAACTTCATGAGCTTGTCGCTCCACCTGCGTTCGCAGTCATAAACCATCCCTGCCCTGGTCTCAGGCCTGATCTGATCCGGTCTGCCCTCTGCCGCGAAAAACTCGTGCAGGCCGATGAGTTCCTCCACAAAGGGCTCCACCTGCAGGATGGTCTTGCCCATACCGTACATCTGCTGCAAAAGAAGGCACTGTTTTTCTGCAAAGCCTGGAAACCCGAACTCTGTCAGCATCAGGTAGTCGTGTACCTGCATTTCACCTTTTAGCATCTCATCAAAACCAGGCGTTGGTGGCTCTTCCAGCACAATGCAGTCATAATGCTGCATTTTGCTCTGGACAAAGGGCAGGGTTTCCAGTCGATATGAAGTATAGCCCAGGCAGATACGGGACTTGAAATTGTTTTCTTGCAATGTCATAAATAAAAATGTTAATTTGTATCAGCCGAACCTGCAATCCAAATCTTACTGCCCACGGAAAAAAATGGTTGACAGGGCTCTTACTATTGCAGCCGGCCTGAAGGTCTTTCAATGGTTACATAGTTTTCATCCGGAAACGGTTCTTTTTCCTTTTGGCGGTGTCAATCAGCACAATTATTCGTCAACGTATTAAGATACGCCTCCTCATAATTGCTTGATTTCCTTGCCAAAAGAAAAAACTCCTCGTTTCCGGAAAGAAAACCATCAGCTTCAGCATCCGGAAATAAAGAATTTCCGGATGGAAACTACATAACCCTGCAGCAACAATTAAAAAACGGGTGACTTGTAAAAATCAGGCACAAACAAGTGTCGTTGCAGGGATAAGCGCAATGAGCAACAGGAATTAATATGGCCAGAGTTCTGGGTGTCGAAGAAAACCACGCCTACCACAATATACTGAGCAGAGCACTGGGGGCAGAGCACTTGCTGACCCTTTGCTCCTCCATGTCCAGTTTGGGACAGAAAACCGGGAAAACAGCCTACGATGTGGCAGTATTGAGCCTTGATGTCAACGGCAACGGGGCCGAAGACCTGGAACCCATTCAAAAAATTCAGGAACAGCTTGGACAGGCTCCCGTTATCGTTACCAGCGAAAAGGACGACTCGGACTGGATAGTCCGGGTAATCCGGGCCGGGGCGCATGACTTCATCGCCAAGCCCTATTCCGGGGAAAAAATCCGCCTGGCCGTGGACAGCGCCCTGGAAAAAAGAAGCATGAAAAATGAAATCGACTACCTGCGCCGCCAGCAGGACGTCATCTACGACCTGGACAGGATAGTGGCCAGCACCCCGGCTATGCAGGATATTCTCAGCTGGACCCGGAAATATGCCCAGACTGAATCCAACCTGCTGCTTACCGGAGAAACAGGCACCGGCAAGAGCTTTCTGGCCGGAGCAGTGCACTTCAACAGCCCCAGAAAAAAAAGGCCTTTTATCAAGATAAACTGTGCCAATCTCCCGGAAAATCTCCTGGAAAGCGAACTCTTCGGCCACGAAAAGGGAGCCTTCACCGATGCAACCCAGACCAGGGTGGGCAGGCTGGAGCAGGCCGCCGGCGGCACGGTATTTCTGGATGAGATAGGAGAAATGACCCCGGCTCTGCAGGCCAAATTTCTACAGGTGGTGGAGGAAAAGAACTTTCAGCGCCTGGGCGGCAACAGAACCATATACAGCGATATACGCATTATAGTGGCCACCAACCGGAACTTAGAACAGATGATGGAGGCTTCTGATTTCAGAAGCGACCTTTATTACAGACTGAACATATTAAAACTGCACCTGCCTCCCCTGCGTGAACGCAAGCAGTGCATCGAACCACTCACACGCATGCTTCTGGAAAGGATCTGCCGCCAGTTGCGCAAAAAAATGATGGACATCTCTCCCGAGGCCCTGGAAATCCTGGGCGCATATCACTGGCCGGGCAACATCAGAGAACTGTCCAACGTCCTGGAAAGAGCCATCCTCCTGGAACATTCAGACGTCATCACCGCAGAAAGCATCCACCTCAATTCCGGCCTTCACCTCCAGGAGAATTCTTACCAGAATTCCCCGTCAGCATCCCGGCTTGAAAACACGGAATACAGATCCATCATCCAGGCCCTGGAAGACAACCTGTGGGTCCAGAAACATGCCGCTGCTCAGCTGGGCATCTCTCCGCGCAGCCTCAACTACAAGATCAAGAAGCTGGGTATCACCCACTGGCGCTGGCCCCGGCACAAGGACAAATAAGCCCTCTGCCCGGGTAAGCTCTGAACCGGATTGCACACTGCCCGCCTGTGGTAGAGCTGAAGTACGCCCGGTGCCCGGCGAAAAATCGAGATCCACCAGGTATAAAAGCAGAGATGATAACTAATTATGGTTGACAGTCTTTTCATACTTCTCTTAATATCCGCTCCAGATAAAATAAAGCTCAACAACTTCCAGCATAAACAAGGAGACGAAGATGCCAAACCCAGTAACAGACAACAACTTTGAGGAAGAGGTCCTGAAATGCGAACTGCCGGTTCTAGTTGATTTCTGGGCCCCTTGGTGCGGACCATGCAGGGCTATCGGCCCCGTGGTTGAAGAACTGGCCCAGGAATATACAGGCCGCCTCAAGGTACTCAAGATGAACGTGGACGAAAACCCCGGTACTCCAGGCAAATACGGCATCCGGGCCATCCCCACCCTGATCCTGTACAAGGGCGGAGACGTCATGGAGCAGGTAACCGGTGCTGTATCCAAGGCCAACCTGAAGCAGATGATCGATAAAGCTGTGTAGTTTTATGAAAGAATACGAAAGCGTAGTCATAGGTGGAGGGCCTGCCGGTGTTACAGCAGCCCTCTACCTGTTGAGGGCGGGTATACAGGTGGCCTGGGTGGAAAAGCTCTCCCCGGGAGGCCAGGTCCTTCTCACCGAAACCATAGAAAATTATCCCGGCTTCCCCCAGGGAATAAAGGGCTTTGAGCTGGTGGATCTCTTCACAGCACACCTTGAAGGCTTCGAGTACGACAAGATAGGTGATGAAGCAACTGAGATCAAAGCCTCGGACGGAAAGTTCGAAACAGTGCTTTCCCAGGAGAGCATCATTTCCAGAAGCGTTATAATAAGTACAGGTGCCAACTGGAAAAAGCTCGGAGTGCCCGGAGAAGGCAAGTTCAACGGCCGTGGCATATCCTACTGCGCCCTGTGTGACGGCAACTTCTTCAAAGATCAGGAAGTGGCCTGCATAGGCGGAGGAGATACAGCCCTGGAAGAATCCCTGTACCTGACCAAACTGGTGAAAAAAGTATACCTCATTCACCGCAGAGACGCTTTCAGGGGGTCCAGGATCTATCAGGACAAGGTGATAAACAACCCCAAGATCGATGTCATCTACAATACAGTGGTCCGGGAATTTACAGGAGACAAGGAACTGGAAAGCGTAAAACTTGAGAATGTCCAGACCGGTGAAGAATCGGATCTCGAGGTACAGGGTGCATTCGTTTTCATAGGCCTGATCCCGGCAGCGCCCTCTCTGCCTCAGGAAGTAGAGACTGATGAACTGGGGTTCATCAAGACGGATACCGAGATGAGCACCAGCATTCCAGGCCTTTATGCAGCCGGGGACATCCGCTCCAAACTGTGCCGCCAGATTACTACTGCGGTGGGCGAAGGAGCCTCAGCAGCCCACAATGTACAGGTTTACCTGGAAAAAACAGGTTAGTCCCCAAAACACTCTGACATTCTTCCGTTTTCACTAAATAGGCCGACATGAGAATCAAAAACCTGCTTTTATCAATTATTCTTGCCGCCGCACTGGCGGCGCTGTCAGGCTGCGCCTGGTTTCAAAGAGGTCCCGAACCACTGGAGGACACCCCGCAGGAACTGGCCCAGGCCGGGGTGGATGCCATGGAGCAGGAGCGCTACAATAAAGCCATTGAATATTTTTCAGACCTGAGGGACCGTTTTCCCTTCAGCCCCCATACCCCGACAGCCGAAGTGGCCCTGGGAGATGCTTACATGAAGTCCGGCAACTATGATGCGGCCATCACCGTATTCACCGAGTTCGCCGAGATGAACCCCCGTCACGAATACATGCCCTATGTACTTTTCAGGACAGGACTGGCCCACTTCAACAAATTCACTTCCATAGACCGTCCGCAGCGCAACATGCAGGAGGCTCTGGAGTACTTCAGGCGGGTGGCCCAGGTTTATCCTG
This sequence comes from Desulfonatronospira sp. MSAO_Bac3, assembly GCF_003838035.1. Classification (NCBI taxonomy): domain Bacteria; kingdom Pseudomonadati; phylum Thermodesulfobacteriota; class Desulfovibrionia; order Desulfovibrionales; family Desulfonatronovibrionaceae; genus Desulfonatronospira; species Desulfonatronospira sp. MSAO_Bac3. The sequence goes on from NZ_QYZY01000182.1 coordinate 8,743, forward strand.
AGACTGAATATGCTGAGTATTCCCGGTACTACAAGGTACAATGCCGCAAAAAAATAGCCGAACACGAACTGTACATAGCCGATTTTTACTGGCGAACCAAGCGCTATGGATCGGCCTATGAGCGCTACAGGTACGTTATGGACAATTTTGAAGATCTGCCTGAATACGTGGAATACGCCGGTGAAAGGGCCAAAAGAAGCTACTACAAACACCAGGAACATGTCTCCAGCCACAAAAGAGCCACAGAAGAAGGTTCCTGGAGGGACTGGCTGGACTGGCTGTAAAATACACCGCAATCAGCAGCATTAACACCGCCTGGTTATTCGCGCCTGTAGGGACTTATGCCTTCAAAATCAAACCAGGTTCATCCACGCACTCCAGACAACACAGGTCTTTTGCATCAGACTAAACACGGACCGTGACTTCGTGCGTCATTTCCGGCAAAGTCTTGAAGCATGGCAGATCCAGTATCTGTTTAGCGCTTTGCATGTGGCATGGGGACTGGCTCTCCCCGCACTTATTTTTAAAACCTGTCAATCAGCCTACAGAAAAATAAGTGTGGGGGTGCCTGTCCCCTGCTTTCCTTAAAAGCGCTGACAGATACGCAGATCCAAATGAGAAGCAGCCCCCCGGATGGGAGGGCTATGGCCAATCGCTTCCAGATGAGCTTTAAGCCGGTCCTTCTTAATCCACTCTTACTTCCAGACTGTCTCCGGGCCGGATGACCTGGCCACTGGAGAGATTGTTCCAGTTCTGCAGGTCCCTGGTGCTTACTCCGAACCTGCTGGCGATTTCCGAAAGGGTGTCTCCCCTGCGCACCTGGTAAGTGGTAACACTGCCGCCGCTGTCGCCGCTGCCGCCGCCGGGAATATCCAGCTCCTGTCCGGGACGGATGGTGTTGCCACTCAACCCATTGGCATTTCTCAGATCATCCATGCCGACGTTGAATTTTCGGGCAATTTCCCAGAGGGTATCCCCGCTGCTGACGCTGTAGGTGGTCTGCACCCTGGAGCCTTCATCTCCACCACCGGCCTGGGTATGCCCCGGAATATAGAGCTTCTGGCCGGGACGGATTGTGTTGCCGCTTAGACCATTGGCCGCTATGAGTGTCTGCATTTCCACATTGAATTTGCGTGAAATATCCCAGAGGGTATCTCCACTTTGAACTTCGTAGTTCCCCCTGCGCTGAGCGTAATCCTGGGTGGAAGACCCGGCATGGGTGGAACCGCTGGCCGGTACAAATACATACTGCCCGGGACGGAGCATATCAGATGTAGTATTGTTCATCTCTTGAAGTACCGATACCGGCACCCCGAAACGGTTGGAAATACGCCACCAGGAATCTCCGCTGCTCACCTGGTATCTATGATATCCAGCATGCTGCTCTGCCTCGGGGCTGTCCAGAAATTCGGCTGCCGCCTGAGCCTTTGTGTCCGGCAGCATAACCTGTGTCCTGGTATCAGAAGGACTTACTTCCCTGCGAAAGGCCGGGTTGTATTCCTTGAATTCATCAAACTCCATGCCGGCTGCTCTGGAAAGGGCTATCAAATCTGTTCCCGGCGGAATCTCCAACTCCCTGTAATCCGGTGCCCTATCCCAATCTATGGGATCAAAATCCAGCTCTTCCAGGTTTCGCAGTATCTTCAGGATAGCCAGAAACTTAGGCACATAGTTCCTGGTTTCCATAGCCAGGTAAGGGCCGTTTATCAGATCGAAGTAATTATCATGCCCGCTTCTCTGCATGGCCCGGCCGACCCTGCCCTCCCCGGCGTTGTAGGCGGCCAGAGCCAGATACCAGCACTCGAATTCGTCATATAGCTTGGCTAAGTAATCTGCCGCGGCATAAGTGGAGAGAAAAGGGTTGCGGCGTTCATCTAACCACCAGTCCACCCTGAGGTCGTACATTCTGCCGGTGCCGGGCATGAACTGCCATATTCCGGCGGCCCCGGCCCTGGAATACGCCCTGGGGTTAAACCCGCTTTCGGCAAAAGGCAGGTAGATAAGATCTTCTGGAAGCCCCCTTTCCTGAAAGACTTCTTTTATGTAGGGCAGATATTTTTCCGAACGATCCAGCCATGCCTGAAAATTGTTGCGGTATCTGTGTGTGTAGAGCTTGAAGTAGTTTTCCATGGCCTGAGTTTCCCTGGCATCCAGAACAAAATCGAACTCTATCTCGGTTTCCAGGGCCTCTTTTTCGGCCTCAGTAAGCGGTGTCCGCTGGAGCTCAGCCTTTTCTTCGGGGCTTAGATCATCCATTTCGTCCCTGAACATGCTTTCGGCTGCTTCGGCCTCCTTGGATATGCCGTCAGCGTCCACCTCGAGTTCCGGGTGGGACAAAATCCGGGACTGCTCAAGGGTCCTGGGCTTAAGGTCTGCAGAATCATCCCGGGGTGTTGAAGCGCAGGATAAAAGCAGAAAAACAGCCGGAAAAATCCATAAAAAACGTAAAGGCATATTCAGAACTCCTTGATATAACAATTCTTCTGGTTGACGCATTCATGAATCATAAAAATGCCAAACAGAGCACCTGCCGGTTGTAAGTCTCGGGAACGCTTCAAGCAAACCACGTTTGGTTATTAAATTCCTTGGGGTTTGGCAATAGTAAACTTGCAGCACTTTACAGATTTACAGGGACAATCAAGACTGCTACTTCCAATTTCATGCACGAAAATCTTGTACTGGGCAAAAAACCGGTAATGGAGGCCCTGGAGGAAAACCCGGAGCATATTGATCTGGTTCTGGTAAAAAAACCGGTCCCCCGGGGACTGGACCCGGTGATATCCAGGTGCAGACAGCTGCATGTGCGCTTCAAGCTGGTCCCGGACCAGGAACTGCAGCAAATGGGTGCAGCAAGACAGGGGATTGCCGCCAGACTGCGGATGCAGACCCTTGTGGACCTGGATCTGCTTCTAAATAACACCACCCGGGCCGTTTTTCCGGTGCTGCTGCTCTTAGACCAGGTCCAGGACCCGGGCAACCTGGGCACCCTGGCCCGCACCCTGGCCGCCCTGGGCGGGGCGGGCATCATTATTCCCCGTGACAGAAGCGCACCCCTGGGGCCCGGGGCCATGAAGGCCTCGGCAGGAGCCCTGAACAGGATCGGGGTTGCCCAGGTTACCAACCTGGCCCGCACCCTGGATCATATAGACCAGGCTGGATTTAATATCTATGCCGCAACCATGGACCAGGGACAAAGCGTTCTGGAGCAGACTTTTGTCTTTCCGGCAGTTCTGGTATTGGGCGGGGAGGAAAAGGGCATCCGGCCAAATGTCCTTAAAAGGTGCCCCGGTAAAATCCATATTCCCATGGCGGGCGGCATGGATTCCCTGAACGTGGCCCATGCCGGCGCACTGATCCTGGGAAGAATGCTGTCCTGGAGATAAAAAAACACAACAGGAGAAGCTGAATGTATCAGGCTTACGGCGTACTGGGACGGACACTGGGACATTCCCTGAGCCCCTATCTGCACAACTGTGCCTTTCAGGCCGCAGGCATGAAGCGGGTGTATCTCAAATGGGAGATTGAACCGGAAAATCTGGGTGACTTTATACGAGCGGTGCGCATTCTGCCCCTGTCCGGGGCCAGCGTCACCATCCCCTACAAGGAGGATGTCATGGAGTACCTGGACTATATAAGCCCGGAAGCATCCGACATGGGTGCTGTAAATACCCTGTACTGGCACAGAAAAAGCCTTTGCGGGACCAACACCGACTGCAGGGGTTTTATGGCCCCCATAGAAGACCTGCAGCTGGATTCAGCTCTGATCCTGGGAGCAGGAGGAGCCTCGCGGGCTGTACTCTACGGCCTGAAGCGCATGGGCATATCAAACATATACCTGACCAACCGCAGCAAAAAAAAAGCCGTGGCAATGGCCGGGGAATTCAACGTAAAAAGCATCCCCTGGGAGGAACGCTACCGTCTCAAGGCGGACCTGATGGTAAACACCACCCCTCTGGGTACCGCCGGGGATATGCAGGACCACTCCCCCTGGGAAAGCAGCATCTTCCCCTTCAAGATAGTCTATGACCTGGTGTACAACCCCCTGCAGACAAGGCTTCTGCAGCAGGCCAGGGCGCATGGAGCCCATACAGTATCAGGGCTGAGCATGTTCGTGCACCAGGCCCTGAAGCAGTTCAAGACCTGGACCGGCCAGGGCTTCGATCCCGGATGGGCAGAGGATCTACTACAACGAAAAATCACCGGGGAGATATGAGGAGTACCGAGAGGCTGTCGGACTTGTCGGACTGGTCTGACCTGTCTGACCTGTCGGACCTGTCCGACCCGTCAGACCCGTCTGACCTGTCAGACAGCCTCCAGAAATCACTCCATATCATCCTGCCTAAATCCCCAATCCCTCAATCCCTCAATCCCTCAATCATTCAATCCCCCCTGCCCCGGCCTCCAGGGCCTGTGCATTCTGGGGCAGGAGGTTGTGATACCTCTCGGGAATTACCTGGGCAAGACTGTCCTTGACCACCTGCAGGGGAACTATCCCGGTGACCTCTATATATGCCCCCAGGGCCACCATATTGGCCAGCCTGGGATTGCCCAGATCGTTGGCGATGTCGTTGGCCTTTACCCCCCTGGCCTGAAGGCGGCTTGAGTCGGCAAGCCCGGGCTCCACCTGGGAAGCATTGAACACTACTGTGCCCCCCTTTTTCACCCGGGGCTGAAACTTTTCCATGGAAGGCCGGTTCATGGCAATGAGGGTCCAGGGGCTTTTGACAATGGGTGAGCCCACTTCCTGGTCCGAGATGACCACGGTGCAGTTGGCTGTGCCGCCGCGCATTTCTGGACCGTATACGGGTATGTAAGTCACATGCAGTCCGGAATGCATGGCTGAAACCGCCAGCAGGTTGCCCATGAGCATCACCCCCTGGCCCCCGAAACCTGCGATTATTACGTCCTGGTACACGCTCATTGTGCTTCTCCTGCAACATCCTTGTGTATCCCCAGGGGAAAGCAGGGTATCATCTCATTGTCCACCCGGGCATTGGCATCCAGGGCATTCATGCGCCAGTTGGTGGGACAGGCGGCCAGAAACTCTACAAAACCGAAGCCAAGACCCTGCTCCTGGACCTCAAAGGCTCTGCGCAGGGCTTTTTTGGCCTTTTTCAGATTCTTAATGTTGTTTACCGCCACCCTTGCTGCAAAACTCACCCCCTGCAGCCTGGACATTATCTCGGTCATCTGCATGGGATAACCATCAGACCCGGACTGTCTGCCCAGAGGGGTGGTGGTGGTTTTCTGACCCAGCATGGTTGTGGGGGCCATCTGCCCCCCGGTCATACCGTAGACGGTGTTGTTCACGTAGACCACGGTGATCTTTTCCCCCCGGTTGGCGGCGTGCATGATCTCGGCCAGGCCGATGGAGGCCAGGTCCCCGTCTCCCTGATAGACCAGCACCAGGCTGTCCGGTGAGCTTCTCTTGACCCCGGTGGCCACTGCCGGAGCCCTTCCATGGGGAGCTTCCAGGGTATCCACCAGTACGTAGTTGTAGATAAAGGCTCCGCAGCCGATTGCAGCCACGCATATGCTTTTCTGAGCCAGCCCGGCGTCTTCCAGTCCGGAGGCCAGCATCTTGTGTACAATGCCGTGATGGCAGCCCGGACAGAAATGTGTGGGCACATCCGCCAGAATATCCGGGGATTTGTAGGCCAGTACTTCCTGCATGTTGTTTGCTCCTTGAATATCCTAAACCAGGTTCCACTTTGCGGGCATAAAAATATCACCTGCCGGGTTTTAATACCCCGGCACACCAGCACGTTTATCCTGTAAGTTCCTTGAGTATGGGCTCCTCGAAATCCTCAGGGGTAGGCAGGTTGCCCGGCAGGTGTCCATAAAAACCGCTTTCAGCAAGCCCGCAGATGGACAGACGCACATCCTCCACCATCTGGCCCATATTGTGCTCAATGGTCATAAAGCGTTTGCCCTGGCGGGCCAGATCCTGCAGAGCAGGCGCAGGAAAAGGAAAAAGGGTTATGGGACGCAGAAGCCCCACCATATGGCCCTCTTTACGCAGCTTACGCACTGTAGACTTGACAATGCGCCCAATGGAACCGAAAGCCACCACCACAAGCCGGGCGTCAGAGGTTAAAAACTCTTCATGCCGGCATTCTTTGCGGGCCTTTATATACTTTTCCTGCAGGTCCTGGTTGTGCCTGCCCAGAGTACCCTCGGCCAGGCGCAGGGACCGGATGATACGGGGACTGCGCTCCCCCGAGCCTTCAAGCCTCCAGGAGGCCGCCTCCTGGGGATCCGGACCGGCTGGCTCCCGGGTGTCAATGGGCTCCATCATCTGACCCAGGATGGCGTCCCCAAGGATCATTACCGGATTGCGGTATTCAAAAGCCAGGTCAAAGGCCTCAAAAGTCAGATCATAAGCCTCCTGCACACTGCCCGGGGCCAGCACAATCTGGCGGTAGTCCCCGTGGCCCCCGCCCTTGACCGCCTGGAAATAATCCCCCTGGGAAGGACCAATATCCCCGAGTCCCGGCCCGCCCCGGCTGATATTTACGATGACCCCGGGCAGATCGCTGCCGGCCATGTAGGATATGGCCTCCTGCTTCAGGGATATGCCCGGGCTTGAGGATGAAGTCATGGCCCGCACCCCGCAGGCCCCTGCCCCCAGAAGCATGTTGGCCGCTGCGATCTCGCTTTCGGCCTGGATGAACTCCCCTCCTGATGCGGGCAGGACCCTGGACAGATACTCGGGTATGTCGTTCTGGGGAGTTATGGGGTAGCCGAAATAGCACCTGCAGCCGGCGTCCACAGCCCCCCTGGCGATGGCCTCGTTGCCCTTGACGAATATCCTAGACATGCTCTTCCTCCAGGTTTTCAGCGCCGGCCCTGTCCTTTTTACTGCGGTAGACCACAAACACCTCGTCGGGACATATCTCGGCACAGAACCCGCATCCTTTGCACACGCTCATATCCTGGTTCTTCACCCGGATCACCTTGTACCCCTGCCTGTTGGGCCTGTCCGCCTGCTCCAGCATATCCACCGGGCAAACAAGGGTACACAGAAGGCACCCTTTGCACCTTTCCTCGCGAATTATCACCCTGGACATCTATCCTCCCCCCGATCAAATAAATTTATTTTATAAACATGGCATCGCCGTAGGAAAAAAAACGAAAACCCTTCTCCCTGGCGTATTGGTAGCTGTGCAGTATTTTTCGCCTGCCTGCAAAAGCGGATACCATAATTAAAAGAGATGATTTGGGCAAATGAAAGTTGGTGATGAGCTGGTCCACAGCTTCAAATTTAAACCCAGGATAGATATACAGATCGCTCCAGCCTGTAAAAGGCTCCACCCGGCCCTTCATCCTGCAGACACTCTCCAAGGTACGCACCGTGGTGGTTCCTACGGCCACCACCTTGCGTCCCTGTGCCCTGGCCGCCCGGATGCTCTCTGCAGCCTGGGATCCCACCTCGATGTACTCCGGGTGCATCACATGCTGCCTTATATCCGCGGACTTCACCGGGCTGAAAGTGCCGTATCCCACGTACAGGCAGACCTCCGCCCACATGCAGCCCAGGTCCTCAAGCCGTTGACAAAGCTGCGGAGTAAAATGCATGCCTGCGGTGGGTGCTGCCACAGAACCCTGCTTGTCCGGATGGGCATATACGGTCTGATAACGGTTGACATCCTGGGGCTCATCCTGTCTTTTGATGTAGGGAGGAAGGGGTACATGGCCGTAGCGCACGAAAAAATGCCCCAGGTCCCCGGTCCAGAAAAGATCACCCTTGGCCCTGCCCTGGTCCAGGTCCTGCACAAGCCTGAAGCGCACATTTTCCGCGAAATAAACCCAGTCCCCGGGCCTTGGGCGTCTGGAAGCCCGGACAAGGCACTCTACCCGGGCCTTTTTTTCCCCGTTTTCCATGACCGGACTTATAAGAGGCAGCGGGGTTAGAAGCAGGAACTCCACAGACCCGGAACTTTCTTTGCGGCCCATGAGCCTTGCCGGCAGCACCTTTGAAGTGTTCACCACCAGAAGCGAGCCCGGCTCCAGGTATTGGTCAATGTTTTCAAACCTGTCCTCCTGCAGCTCACCACCCTGCCTGTCCAGAATCAGGAGCCTGGATTGACTTCTGTCCGGGGTGGGCCAGGAGGCTATCCTGGCCGGATCCAGCTCGTATTCATAGTTTTCAAGATCAAAATCTTCAGAAAAGCTCATGGCTGGAATTTAGTGTAATCTTTTCCTTAAATCCACCAAAAAGGTTTTTCCTGCAATGCCCCCAGACCCTGGTCATCCTTCAAAATTGACAGCACAAGCAAAAAGCAATAATCAAACCGGAATCAGTTATACACCTTTTTTAAAGATATAAAGGAGTAGACATGGCCGCACCCAGGTATTGCCTCCGGGTAAGCTCGGATTTTAGTTCATCGCATCAACTGCGCAACTACGGGGGGAAGTGCGAAAGCCTGCACGGGCACAATTTTCAGGTGCAGGTCCAGGTGTGCGGAAAAGAGGTCGATCCGGACACAGGCATGCTCATGGATTTCAAGGAACTCAAGAACACTCTGCTGGCAGTACTGGAAGAACTCGACCACAAACATTTAAACGACCTGCCCCACTTCAAAGAGACCAACCCCTCATCGGAAAATCTGGCCTGCTTCGTTTACCAGGGCCTGAAAAAAAGCCTGGGAAACCGGGGCGTATACCTGGACTGGGTCATGGTGGCGGAAAAAGACAGCTCCAGGGCCTATTACAGCGAATCCTGATCAGTCCGGGGCGACCTGCACCTGGGGAACCAGCTCCTGCAGACTGCTGCTCAGCTTGGCATCGTACTTGTTCTGGGCCTGGGCCAGGCATTCAGCCACTCTGGACAGGTCCTGCCCCTTAGCATCCGGGCGCAGGGAGTACTCACAGAAGGCATGCACCAGCGCTGCCAACCGTCCATGCAAGCTGATTTCGGCTCCCTTCAGCCCCCTGGGAACCCCGGAACCGTCCAGCAGTTCTTTGTGCTCCAGGTGGCAATTAAGCGCCACATCCTCCAGCACATCCAGCTTGCGCATAATATTGGCCCCGGTCATGGGATAATTTGTTATCTTGTCCTGCTCTTCTCTGGAAAGCCTGGTCTTTTTTTCCAGGATAAAAGCCGGGACCTTGGTCATGCCCAGCATATGCGTCAACAGCCCCAACGCCAGATTATCCATGGCCCGGCGCTTGAGGCTGTCCTCCTGCATCTTCATGAACAGGGCCAGCCCCAGAATGGTGCTGTTGTAGCAGAGCCTGGCCCAGGAATATTCCTGGTGCAGCATTTTGAGCAGATTTTCCAGCCTGGATCTGTCCTCCCACAGGTACTGAGTCAAAACTAAGCTGTCTTTTTTCAGCTTCTCCATGGCCGCAGGAACCGGCTGCTCGAAAAAATCGGAAGCTTTCTCGGTAAGGGCGAACCTGATAATGTAAACTACTTCTTCAGTGGTCAGGTTCCTGTCCTGCAGGACCAGGTCCAGCTGTTTGCTGATGTGTTTGGCGTAAATCTTGTGATCTGAACGGGCCACAAAGATCTGACCCTTCCTGGAATAGTTGTGCAGATCTTTCTGCATGTTCTGATCCAGGCGTCTGTCTGCATAATAATAGGGCTGCAGTTGCCCGATATCCTCCTTGAATCTGTACAGGTTAAGGGGCAGTCGAAACTTGGGGAAGCTCTCCAGTATATCCGGCGTGACCTGGTAGAATTCCTCGTTTAAGCTTTCAGCGTCAATCTGCTTTGAACTCATGTAAACCCTCCCCTGAATATCCGGCAAGTTTATACAACGATCGGTTTTATTTGCGGTAAATCTTTAACAGATTGGTGGGAGAACTTTCCACTCCTGGCTTGGGGTGTCCAGAGGTTATCACCAGGTCTTCACCGCTCAAAAACCCGGAAAAATTCTCTACAAATTTTTCCGTGCGCTGCAGGTGATCCTGGGGCTCTTCTGATATGTGCACAGGCACCACCCCCCAGGAGAAATTCATGAATTTCTGGGTGTCCCACCTGGGACTCAGACCGAAGATGGTCTGTCTGGGTCTGCAGGAACTGATGAGCCTGACCGTTGCTCCGGAATCGGTATGGGCCACAAGGGCCTTGCTCCCGATCTTGTCCGCCAGAAGACAGGCGTTGTAGCCGATGAAATTTTCGGAAACCTGTTTTTTGGGCTCCAGGGGGCTTGTGCCCAGCTCGAAGAAAAACTTTTCCGCCTCCTCAGCTATCTCGCGCATGTAACCCACAGCCTGAACCGGGTACTCCCCGATGGCGGTTTCTTCCGAGAGCATGAGGCAGTCGGTGCCGTCCAGGACGGCATTGGCCACGTCCGTAGTCTCAGCCCTGGTGGGCATGGGATTGCTGACCATGGACAGAAGCATCTGGGTGGCCACAATCACCGGCTTGGCCGCCTGGTTGCACGCGGCAATGATTCTCTTCTGCAGGGTGGGCAGGGAAGACAGAGGGCATTCCAGGCCAAGGTCCCCCCGGGCCACCATGATCCCGTCGGCGATCCTTAGAATCTCCTCCAGGCGGTTTACCGCCACCTGCCTTTCCAGTTTGGCGATTACCGGAATCCAGCGGCCTTTTTTCTCTATGACGTGCTTGGCGCTGGAGACATCTTCCGGGCACTGCACAAAGGACATGGCCACCGCGTCTATGCCCATGTCCAGGCCGGCGGCCAGGTCTTCGCGGTCCTTGGTGGTCAGGGCGGCAATGGAGGCCTTGAGGCCGGGAAAATTGATGCCCTTGCGCGAGGTGATGATTCCGCTGTTTTCCGACCTGAGCTTGAGCACCTGTCCACTTTTTTCCAGGATCTCGAAACTCAGGCCGCCGTCGCTGACCCTGACCTCGTCCCCCACTTTAAGGTCCTTGATGATCTCCCTGTGGTCAAAAGGCAGATACGGGTCATGCCTGTCCATTTGATCCGAAGGGCCCATGAACAGCTCATCCCCGACATTTATGCTCAGGGGGGATTCCTTGAGTTCCCCGGCCCTTATCTTGGGTCCGGACAGGTCCTGCATTATGGTTATTCCATGCTGCAGCTCATTCTCCACGCTGCGCAGGTTCCTGACTATATGCTCAAAATCACCGGCGCTTCCATGGGAAAAGTTGAGCCGGAAAATCCGCACCCCCTGCTCCACCAGCCTTTTGATCATAAACCTCTCGTTACAGGCTGGTCCGATGGTGGCTATTATCTTGGTGTGCATATGTTCATTCCTTTTTTACCCGCAACATTAACTGCGGGAGTCTTACTTAATGGTTGCAGGCCCTCTACAGGCCACGGGACTTAATCTGCAGTCGTGCAGAAAAAATTTTAAATTTTTAAATTCAAATATAATGAATGCTTAACTAAAAAAAGACTTAAAATCAAGCTAAACAGGCCAAAAAATTTCATTCTACAGTTGACTTTTCCTTGCCTGAAAAAAAACAAAGTGGTAAATGGTGGTAAATAGTGGTTAGATAATTATGTTCAGAGGACACAGCCAAAGAAGCATAGACCCCAAGGGACGGCTCATGCTGCCCCCCGAATTCAGGGAAACAATCCTGGAGCACTCTCCCGAAGGCCGGGTCATGCTCACCAATTTCGACGGCTGTGCCGTAGGCTATCCTTTACCTGAATGGGAACGGATTGAACAGAGTTTTAACCAGTTAAATATGGCTAACCGCAAATTCAGGGATTTCCACCGCTTTTTTATTTCCGGGGCCACTGAGATCAGCCTGGACAAACAGGGCCGTATCCTTGTGCCGCCCTATCTGCGCTCATACGCAGGCATGAACAGGGAGGTCGTTCTGGCCGGAGTGGGAAGAAAATTCGAGATCTGGGACATGGAGCGCTTCGAGGCGCAGCGCAGAATGATGGAGCAGGACTTTGACGGTATAATGGATTCCCTGGCGGAAAACGGATTCGAGCTGAGGTTTTAAAATTGTCCCCGGTTACCACCGAGACGGACAAAAACCAGAAGGACAGGTAATATCCGTGCAGGCTCAGGAGTTGGCAGACTATACCCATCAGCCGGTGATGCTTGAAAAAGTCCTTGAGCTTCTGGCCCCTGCCCCTGGAGGGCGCTACCTGGACGGCACCCTGGGCCTGGGCGGACATTCACTGGCAATACTCAAGGCCTGCAAAGGTGAATGCAGCATTCTGGGCATGGACATGGACCAGGAGGCCCTGGAACTGGTTGCAGAAAACCTGGAAGAACAGCAGGGCGGGTTGCACATGGTCCAGGATGCTTTCCATAATTTTCAGGAATATCTCCAGGAGCTGCAGTGGCCTGGACTGGACGGAGCCCTTCTTGATCTGGGCATGTCCTCGCTGCAGCTGGATAAAAAGGAAAAAGGATTCAGCTTTATCCATGATGGACCTCTGGATATGCGCATGGGCCTGGCCCAGGGCTTCCCCCCGGCATCCAGCCTGGTGCAGAACGCGTCCTTTTCCAGGCTGAAACAGATAATCTATGAGCTGGGCGAGGAGCCCATGGCCCCCAGGATAGCCAGGGCCATAATCCAGGCCAGGGAAAAAAGCCCCATAAATACCACCCTGGAACTGGCCCGCATAGTGGAGCAGGCCTACCCGGCCCAGAGACGGCGGGCGGCCAGGAATCATCCGGCCACCAAAACATTCCAGGCCCTGCGCATGGCCACAAACAAAGAACTGGAGAGCCTGCAGGATTTTCTGGAAAAAATCGCCCCCTGGCTCAGGCCCGGGGCAAGGCTGGTGGTAATCTCCTTTCATTCCCTGGAAGACAGGATGGTAAAACAGTATCTGCGCAGGCAGGCATCTGACTGCATCTGTCCGCCAAGGTCTCCTGTATGCAGCTGCAGCCATAGAAAAACTCTGGAAATTTTAACCAGAAAGCCCCTGACCGCTTCGGAAAGGGAAATAAGCCGCAACCCCAGAAGCAGAAGCGCTAAACTAAGGGCGGCTCAAAGGGTTTAAGGGCATAGGGCATGGAGCATAGGGCATGGAGCATAGGGCATGGTGCATAGGGCATGGTGCATGGGGAAGAAAGGCAGGGGAGCAAGAGAGGCGCAGAACATAAACTTGAAAGAACGTTAAATATATTTATCTGGCTGGCTTTGGACCTTGAACATGCCTGAAAAGAAGAAAGAAAAAAAAACCGGGAGCTATAAGTGGCTGGCAGTTATGCTGCTGGCGACATTTGTTCTGGGCATGGCCAAGGTCTGGGTTACAGTAGAAAGGGTGGATCTGGCCTACCGTATGGAAAGGCTCCAGGAAGAATACCGGGACAACAGGGAACTGCGCACCAAGTTGTCCATAGAGAAAAACAACCTCCTGTCTCCCTACAGGCTCAGAGAGTTCGGCCGGGAACACGGCCTCTCCAGGCCCGGGAATGAACAGGTTCGCAAAATCAGGAAGTAAGTCAGGGTTATGACCAGGCAGCCCCCAAGAAAGAAGACCAAGGAATACAGCAGAATCAAGATAGGCCTGGTGCTGGCTTTCTGTTTTATATTCTGGGGAGCCCTGTGGGCCCGGGCCCTGCAAGTGCAGGTCCTCCAGGGTGAAGAACTGGCTGAGCAGGCCCAAAGGCAGTATTTCAGCCAGGAAAAGATCATGGGCAAAAGGGGAGAAATATTCGATCGCCAGGGTCGGGTCCTGGCTCAGAGTGTGCGCAGCAAATCCGTATATGCCAATCCTTTTCTGATGGACGATATTCACGCTCAGGCAGCTGAGCTGGGCCGGATACTTGATGTAGACCCCGATTCCATCCGGGTCAGGCTTGGCCGCAAAAGCAGTTTTGTCTGGCTGGACAGGAAGGTAAGCGACCGGGTGGCCCATGAAGTTGTCTCTGCAGATCTTCCCGGAGTTTTTATAGTTGATGAGCACAGCCGCGTTTATCCCCAGAAACATATGCTGGGACAGGTACTGGGGTTTGTGGGCATAGACAACACCGGGCTGGAAGGATTGGAAAGATCCCTGGATAAAAGACTCAGCGGAGCAGAAATGGTCTTGGTCAGGCAAAGAGACGCCTCAGGGCAGAGGTTCAGCCTGATGCCCAGGCAACCCGACCAGCAGGTGGACGGTGAAGACGTGCACCTGACCATTGATTCCAGGATGCAGTTCCACGTGGAGCAGGCCCTGGCCGATGCCGTGGAAGAAAACAATGGCCAAAGCGGTGTAGCCATGGTGGTGCACGTACCCACCGGGGATATTCTGTCCTGGGCCAACTACCCCTTTTTCAACCCCAATAATTACCGCGCCTCAAGCCCGGATATCTGGCGCAACCGGGGCGCAACCGATCTCATTGAGCCGGGCTCCACCCTGAAGCCTTTTCTTGTGGCCGCCGCCCTTGAAGAAAATGTGGCCCGTGGTGATTCCCTGTACTACTGTGAACAGGGCCAGTGGAGGCTGGGCAACAACCAGATCAAGGACGTCAGGGAGTACGGATGGCTCACCGTGAACAGAATCCTCCGCTATTCCAGCAACATAGGCGCGGCCAAGGTGGGCATGGACCTGGGAGCAGGCACCCTTCACAGCTATTTAACCAGGCTGGGCCTGGATCAGGCCACCGGGGCCCAGGTTCCCGGTCAGAGCCGGGGGCTGCTGCGCCCCCCCAATACCTGGAGCAATATGGACCTGGCCACCATTTCCTTCGGGCAGGGCATGGCCACCTCGTTCCTGCAGCTGGCCAGGGCCTATGCAACCCTGGGCAACCACGGGGTTTACACGGACCTGAACATCCTGCAGGAACAAAGCAGCCCTGTTTCTTCGCAGCAAAGGGTCTTTTCCAGGGGGGTCAGCCGGGATGTCCTGGCCATGATGCGTGACTCGGTGGAACGAGACGGCACCGGGACCAGGGCCAGAATCAGCGGCATCGAAGTGGGAGGCAAGACCGGAACCGCCCAGAAGGCATCTCCCCAGGGAGGCTACAGCGATGAATATGTAGCCTCTTTCGTGGGTTTCCTTCCGGCCATGGATCCGGAATACATGATAATGGTGCTGGTGGATGAACCTGAAAGTCCCTACTATGGCGGACTGGTGGCTGCCCCGGCGTTTCAGCGCATCGGGGGCAGACTGCTTTCATCGCAAAAGGGCCTGGGACTGCGCAGTCTGGCCCTGGACGAATCCAGTGCAGACAGGGAGTCATTTGACAGGGAAAATGACAGGTTCAGCGTAGCACCCAGGCAGACCAGGAAAGTGGACACTTCCAGCGTGCCCGACCTGCGTGGAACCCCGCTGCGCCTGGCCGTGGAAAGCCTCATCCAGGCCGGCATAGAACCCAGGCTAAAAGGCACCGGAGTCAAGGTCCGGGAGCAGAACCCCTCTCCCGGCAGCAGCTGGGACGGCGAAGAGAAACATATCACCCTCAAGCTTTGCCCTGGGACATGATTAAAGATAAAATGAAAAGCTGGAAAGAAGTCATAAACGAAGCCAGGCAGGGCAGGCAGGTACGAAGCGACTCGCGCCAGGTGTGTCCAGGGGATATATTTGTGGCCATGCCCGGAACCAAAGTCCACGGCAACAGCTTTATCCCCGAAGCCTTAGACAGGGGAGCCGCCTTTGTCGTTGCCAGCGAACCTGCCGGGCAGGACCGGGTGCTCCACCATGAAAATCCCGCTATGGCCCTGGGAGAACTGGCCAGGGCTCACTTTGGAACCGACAGACTGAGCATGAAGGTGGTGGGAGTTACCGGAACCAACGGCAAGACCACCACCAGCTATATACTGGAACATATTTTTACCAGCATCGGATATAAAACCGGGGTGCTGGGCACAGTCAATTACCGCTGGCCCGGGACTGTGCTCAAAGCCGGCACCACCACGCCGGACTGCCTGGACCTGCACCGCATGCTGGCCCGGATGCAGGCCCATGGAGTAGAGGTGGTCTGCCTGGAAGCATCCTCCCATGCCCTGGACCAGAAGCGCCTGGCAGGCATTGATATCCATGTGGCTGTCTTTACCGGTCTTTCCAGGGATCATCTGGACTACCACAACGACATAGAGGACTACTTCCAGGCCAAGAAAAAACTCTTTTGGCCATCCAACCCCCAAAATTTCCTTGGCAGCGTAATAAACATGGATGATCCCCATGGCCGGGACCTGGCCGGGGAAGCCCCCCGGGTCATGGGCTATGGACTGCAGAAAAATTTTTCCCCTGAGCTTCAGGGGCATCTGGTTCAAAGCACTGCCAGCGGGCTGGTCATGGAATGCAGCCACCAGGGCCGGTCATGGACCATCTCCTGCAGCCTGCCGGGAATCCACAACGCCCAGAACCTTCTAGCCGCCCAGGGGGCCGGGATTTGCCTGGGCCTGGAACCGGAACATTTTGACTGCTTAAAGGACCTGGGCCCCATACCGGGGCGTCTGGAAAAGGTGCCGGCCCCTGAAGGAATAAATATTTACGTTGATTATGCCCATACTCCGGACGCTCTGGAAAACGTATGCCTTGCCCTGAAAGAGCTGTCTTTCAGCAGACTGGCCGTGCTTTTCGGGTGCGGCGGGGACCGGGACCGGGGCAAACGCCCGGAAATGGCCCGGGCGGTTGCCGCACATGCAGACGCAGTCTTTCTCACCTCGGATAATCCCAGATTCGAAGAACCCGGCGAAATTATAAAGGATATTCTGCCCGGGCTTGCAGGACACCCCTGCGTGGAGGTGGAACCGGACCGCAGACAGGCTATACAAAAGGCTGTATCCCTGCTGGCACCGGGCGAGGCCCTGCTGGTGGCCGGCAAAGGACACGAGGACTACCAGGAGATCCGGGGAGTCCGACACGATTTCAGCGACACCGGAGAAATCCAGATGGCTGTAAGCAAGCTGCAGCGCAAGGTCACCGGCCCTTGCCATACAGAGGTGAGGTAGCGCATGAACATTGGACTTGGGGAAGCAGCCCGGGCCATGCAAGGCACAGCAGACCTCCAGGGGCTTGAAAACGCGCCTGTAAACGCTGTCAGAACCGACAGCCGTCAGACAGGCCCGGGGGATCTCTTTTTCTGCCTGCAGGGAACCAGATCCGACGGGCACAGCTTTGCCGGGCAGGCCGCAGACAGAGGGGCTCTGGCCATTGTGGCCCACAGGGACCTTGGCTCTATCCAGAATACACCGGTACTTGCAGTGGACGACACCCTGAAGGCCCTGGGCAGACTGGGCCGGCACTGGAGGCTCAAAGCCGGGCCCAGGGTTCTGGGCATTACCGGCTCGGCTGGCAAGACCACAACCAAGGAAATCCTGGCAGAGGTGCTTAAAACCCGCTTCACTGTAGGCAAAAATCATAAAAACTGGAACAACCAGCTGGGCCTGCCCCTTTCCCTGCTTATGCAGAAAGGTGACGAGGATTTCTGGATAATGGAACTGGGCATCAACAACACCACGGACATGGATGAACTGGGAGAGATCCTGCTTCCCGACGCGGCTTTGATCCTCAATGTCGGCCCCTGCCATCTGGAAGGCCTGGGGGATGTTTCCGGGGTGGCCCGGGCCAAGGCACGTCTTCTGGATTATCTCCGTGCAGAACACAGGGCCTTTATCAACCTGGACTATCCGGATCTTAAGCGCGAGGCCGGGGCCAGGCCAGACCTCAACACCACCTGGTTCTCCAGCCGCGACCCTGAAGCCGACTGCCGCGTAAGCCACAGCAGGGACAACCTGTTTGTCCTGAATTTAAACGAAGAAGAAATCCCCTTTCATGCACCTGTGCAGGGAGCGCACTTCTGCGAGAACCTGGCCGCAATCTGGGCCGTGGCCCTGGAATACGGCATGCAGCCTGACGAAATCCAGGCCGGCCTTGAAAAGTCATCTCTTCCGGAACAGAGAATGTGCATAAGTCGCTCAGGAGACTGGACAATCATAGACGACTCATACAATGCCAACCCCATGTCCATGCAGGCCGCCCTGGAGACCGCCCGTAGCCTGGCCTCCGGGGGCGATCTCGTTTTGGTCCTGGGGGATATGGCCGAACTGGGCCGGGACGAGGCCAGGGCCCATAGAGACCTGGGGCGCAGTCTTTGTGCCGGTGCCTTTACCGCCCTTTTCTATAACGGGGACAACCTGGAGCATGTCCTCTCGGGGATGAATGGAGAGGGCAGCCGAAAGGCCCATAAAATCAAGGATGTTTCCTCATTTCTCTCAGCGCATGACAAACTTGGCTGCCGGCACGGCGTGATACTTTTCAAGGGTTCCAGGAGGGCCGGAATGGAAAACTTTGTGCAGGCCTTCAAGGCCCGCGTGGAAAAAAACCGGGAAGCAGGCACATAAATGCTTTATCATCTGCTTTACCCCTTAAGCGAAGACATAAGTTTCTTTAACGTCTTTCGCTACATTACCTTCAGGAGCATATACGCCCTGCTTACTGCCCTGCTTTTGAGCCTGTGGCTGGGCCCCAAGTTTATAAAGTGGCTGCAGCGCATCAAATGCGGACAGTATGTTCAGGAAGACGGGCCGGATCACCAGGTAAAACAGGGTACCCCCACCATGGGCGGTGTTCTCGTGGCCTTTTCTCTGGCGGTAAGCGTTCTTTTGTGGGGGGATCTGACCAACAAGCTCGTCTGGATGTGCCTTTTTGTATTCGGAGGATTTTTCTTAGTGGGCTTTTTTGATGACTACCTGAAAGTAATCAAGAAACACAACCAGGGCTTAAGCGTCAAAAGCAAGCTTCTTGGCCAGGGCATAATTGCCCTGGGTGCGGTCTCCATGCTCCTGACCATGCCGGGTTACAACACTGAGCTGCTTATTCCCTTTTTTAAGGATCTCCGGCCGGACCTGTTTCTTTTTTATGTTCCCTTTGCCGCGGTGGTCATGATCGGGGCCTCCAACGGGGTGAACCTCACCGACGGCCTGGACGGCCTGGCCATCGGGCCGTACATAGTCAGCGCCGGGTGCCTGTCCATATTTGTATATGTATCCGGGCATTATCACCTGGCGGACTATCTGCAGGTGCCCTACATACCCGGACTGGGCGAGGTGACAGTATTCTGCGGGGCCCTGGTGGGGGCGGGACTGGGATTTCTATGGTACAACGCCTACCCGGCCCAGATTTTTATGGGCGATACCGGCAGCATCAGCCTGGGGGGTACCCTGGGTTTTATTGCAGTTCTTTGCAAACAGGAACTTTTGCTCATCATCGTAGGGGGGCTTTTCGTTATCGAAACCCTCTCGGTGATCCTTCAGGTAGGCTATTACAAGATGAGCGGAGGCAAGCGCATTTTTCGCATGGCCCCGCTGCATCATCATTTTGAACTAAAAGGGGTCCCGGAATCCAAGATAATTATCCGGTTCTGGATTCTGTCCATACTCTTCGCTTTGGCGGCATTGAGCACACTTAAGCTCAGGTAGGATAAATCATGCAGGAGATGGTGCACAAAGATCAGTTGAAAGGCCACAAGGCGGTGGTAGTGGGCGCTGGCCGTTCAGGCCTGTCCGCCGCTGCCCTGCTTGAGTCCCTGGGAGCCGGGGTACGACTTCTGGAGAAGCGAACCGACTTTGATGTCTCCCAGCTGGATTCCAGAGGGTTGTTCAACGTGGAGCCTGTCCTGGGAGAGCACAGACCGGAGCATTTCCAGGGCGCGGACCTGGTGGTGGTCAGTCCCGGCATCTCCCTGGCCATGGTCAGGGGTCTTTGCCCGGCAGGCCAGACCGTGATCTCGGAGCTTGAGCTGGCTTCCTGGTTCATTTCCGAACCTGTCATCGCCGTCACCGGCACCAACGGCAAGACCACCACCTGCATGCTCATTCAAAAAGTCCTGGAAAAAGCCGGACGCAGGGTGTTCACCGGCGGCAACATAGGAACCCCGTTGAGCGATCATGTGCTTTCGGGAAAAAGAGCCGACATACTGGTCCTGGAGGTAAGCAGCTTTCAGCTACAAGGCTGCAGCGGGTTTACCCCGCACGTGGGTGTGCTGCTCAACTTCTCCGCCAACCACCTGGATCACCATGAAAGCGAAGACGAGTATTTCAGAGCCAAGATGCAGCTCTTTGCCCGCCAGGGCCCCATGGACCTGGCTGTACTGCCCCTGGACCTGAGAGCAAGGGTGGAGTCTGATTTCAGAATCAAAAGCAATATCACCTACTTTGCCCCCACGGGAAGATTTCATTGCCCCGGCCTGCCCGGGGCACACAACCAGGCCAATATGGAGGCGGCCATGCTGGCCTGCGGCTTTGTGGACGTAAGCAGAAATATCTTTGACCAGGCCCTGCTTGAATTTGTCCCCCCGCCGCACCGGCAGGAGGTGTTTCTACAGGACAAAGGGGTGCGCTACATCAATGACTCCAAGGCTACCACTCTGGAAGCCATGACAGCCGCCCTCAAGGCCTTTGACTCACCCATCAGGCTGCTGGCCGGGGGAAGATACAAGGGCGGGGACTTTTCCCTGCTGGCCGGCACCCTGCAGGAAAAGGCGGCCAAGGTTTACCTCTTCGGCGACAGCCGGGAGATATTTGAAGACGCCTGGAAAAACAGCGCTGACATGGAGCACTTCGCGGACCTGGAGCAGGCCGCAGCCAGGGCGGTGCAGGAAGCAGGTCCCGGAGACAATGTACTTTTGTCCCCCGGCACCTCGAGCTTTGATCTTTTCAATAATTACCAGGAGCGAGGGGAGGCCTTCAAGGTAGCCGTGAGAAAGGCAACCGGCATAACACTGCAGTGAGTCGGACCCGTCTGACTGGTCCGACCTGTCGGACACGTTGGACTTGTCGGACTGGTCAGACACGTCGGACACGTCAGACCGGTCAGATACGCCGGACAAACCAGAGCAAAAAAACATGACCAGCAATAAAAACGCCGCCAAAAAACAGGGGCCGGATCTGTGGCTCCTTTTCTCGGTGCTCATTCTGGCCGGGCTCGGGCTTATGATGATCCTGAGCACCAGTGCGGTCATGGCTGAACGGTATTATGCGGACAAATACTTCTTTTTCAAACGCCAGCTCCTTTTCGGCCTGGCTGGAATGTTGGTCATGTACCTGGGTTGCAGGATCAACAGAGAAGTGCTGTACCGGCTTCGCTATCTCTGGGTGGCCGCAGCTCTTGCCCTGCTGGCGGTGACGGTTTTCACACCCTGGGGCTATGCAGCCGGAGGCGCCACCAGATGGGTAAGCCTTGGTTTTTTCAACATTCAGCCCCTGGAACTGGCCAAGGTGGCCCTGGTCATTTACCTGGCCTGCTTTTTTGCCTTCAAGCAGGACAAGGTCAAGACCTTCAGCGTGGGCTTTTTGCCGCCTACTGTGATTACCGGCTTATTCTGCGCTCTTTTGCTGCTGCAGCCCGACTTCGGAGGGGCGGTATACATGGCCGGGCTTTTATTTCTTTTGAGCCTGGTGGGAGGAACCAGGATCATTTACCTGTTCTCCTCTTCGGTGCTGGCCGGGATAACCGCCGTTGTCCTGGTGCTGCAGTCGCCCTACAGGTTCAGGAGATGGTTTTCCTTTCTGGATCCTTTTCAGGACGCCCAGGATGCAGGATATCAACTGGTACAATCCCTGTACGCCTTTGGTTCCGGGGGAATCTGGGGCATGGGGCTTGGCGAAGGTAGACAGAAGCTCTTTTTTCTGCCGGAAGCGCACAACGACTTTATTATGGCCGTGGTGGGCGAGGAACTGGGCTTTATCGGGGTATCACTGGTCTTTATCGTTCTGGGGATCCTTCTTTGGAGGGTGCTGGTCATCTGCATGTCCCAGAGTGACCTGGTGGACAGGTTTGCAGGGCTGGGCATGGGAATGATCATTATCCTGGGGGCCCTTTTAAACCTGGCGGTTGTTCTGGGGGTCATCCCTCCCAAGGGACTGCCCATGCCCTTTATCAGTTACGGAGGCAGCAGTCTGCTTGTGTCTTTCTTCTGCGCGGGCTTTCTGCTCAACCTATCCAGGAGCAGGTGATGCTGAACAAAGTGCTTATTGCCACCGGGGGTACAGGAGGACATATTTACCCGGCCCTGTCCGTGGCCAGAAAAATAAAGGAACTTTATCCCTCCTGCAGGGTGGTGTTCGCAGGCGGGCTATACGGTTCTGAAAAGGATATCATCCCGCAGGCTGGATTCGAATTCAAGGCATTTCCAGCCAAAGGAGTACTGGGCAGGGGCATAAAGTCCCTGGGTTCCGTATGGTGGGTAAGCAGAAGTCTGGCCAAAAGCTATTTCCTGCTGCGCTCCCTGAGACCGGACGTGGTGGTGGGCTTCGGTGGATATGCCGGGTTCATCCCGGTACTTACCGCCAGAATGATGAAAATACCCACGGCCATACATGAGCAGAACAGCCTGCCCGGGATGACCAACCGGGTCCTGGGACGCAAGGTAAAAAAAGTCATGCTCAGCTATGAGGACATAAAGAACTTTTTTCCACCGGAAAAGGTGGTTCAGACAGGAAACCCAGTGCGTACCGAGCTTTTGGAGCACCAGTATGCTTCACACGGAATGCACCAGCCCGGAAAAAGGCTCCTGGTCCTGGGAGGCAGCCAGGGGGCCAGCGCCATAAACTCCGCGGTCCTGGAACGCCTTGATGAATTAAAGGCCATGGAGGTCAGGATATGGCATCAGACCGGGGAAAGAGACTATGAAATGGTGAAAGAGGCTTACCAGGAAAAGTATCCGGAAGCCAGAGTTGATGCATACATACAGGATATGGCCGGGGCCTATGATTTTGCGGACCTGGTGCTCAGCCGGGCCGGGGCTTCCACCATCTCCGAGCTTTGCGTGGCCGGAAAGGCCTGTGTGCTCATACCTTTTCCCCATGCCACGCATGATCACCAGATGATCAACGCCAGATACCTGGAAGATGCCGGCGCAGCCATGGTTCTGGACCAGAGCTACCTGGACCAGGTCAACCTGGCCCGGGTCATCACCGATCTTCTGGCTATGCCGGAAAAAATAAGAGACATGGGCAGGGCCGCAAAAAAAATAAGCCACCCCGAGGCAGCACAAAACATAGTCCAGGAACTGGTAAGTCTTAAAACAGGAAAATAAAGTGCACAACTACATCAATCGCATACATATGGTGGGCATCGGGGGCTCCGGCATGAGCGGCATTGCCGAGGTCCTATTAAACCTTGGCTACCAGGTAAGCGGCTCGGACCTGTCCAGAGGTCCCACTGTAAAAATACTTCAGGAGCAGGGAGCAAAAGTGTTCCAGGGTCATCACCAGGACAACGTGGGCCCGGCCCAGGTGGTGGTGAAATCCACCGCAGTGCGCGAGGACAACCCCGAGATACTGCAGGCCAGATCCGCAGGGATACCGGTCATCCCCAGGGCGGAGATGCTGGCCGAGCTCATGCGGCTCAAAACCGGGGTGGCCGTGGCCGGAACCCACGGCAAGACCACCACCACGTCTTTTCTGGGAACCATTTTCAAAGAGGCCGGACTGGACCCCACGGTGATCATCGGGGGCAGGCTGAACAAGTACGGCAGCAACGCCCTGCCCGGCACAGGGGAATACCTCATAGCCGAGGCTGATGAGTCGGATGGATCATTTCTGACCCTTTTGCCCATCATCAATATTGTAACCAATATCGGCGCTGATCACCTGGATTATTACCGCGACCTGGATGAAATCCGGGAAAGCTTTGTGCGTTTTATGAACAATGTCCCCTTTTACGGACTAAATGTCGTCTGCGGCGACGACCCGGAAATCCGCCAAGTCCTGGACCGGGTCAAGCGACCGGTTCTGACCTACGGCTTCCAGGAACAAAGCCGGCTGCGTGCGGAGATCCTTTCCACCAGCCCGGGATCGCAGTTCAATGTTTTCCATGACCAGAACTTCTGGGGCCGGGTAAAGCTCAACCACCCCGGCCGGCACAACGTACTCAACTGCCTGGCCGCCATCGGAGTAGCCATACAGGCCGGGATAGACAAACAGGACATCCTGCGTTCCCTGGCCGACTTCGGCGGAGTAGGCAGGCGTTTCGAGCGCAAGGGAATAAAGGATGACGTCATAGTGGTGGACGACTACGGCCACCACCCCACGGAAATCGCGGCCACGCTGGAAACAGCCAGGCAGTGCCATCCAGATCGCAGACTGGTGGTGCTTTTCCAGCCCCACCGCTTTACCCGGACCAGGGATTTCTTCGGGGAGTTCTGCCGGGTCCTGGCTGGTGCGGACCTGCTTTTGCTCACGGAAATATATCCGGCTTCAGAGGATCCCATACCAGGTGTAAACGGGTGGAGCCTGGCCCAGGGAGTCATGCAGGTGGCCCGGACCCCGGTACGCTTTTACCAGAGCCTGGATGAGGCAGGCCGCGACCTGGACAGCGTCCTTAAACAGGGAGACCTGTTCATGACCCTGGGAGCAGGTAATGTATGGCAGGTGGGAGAAAGGTTTATCCAGGAATGAAAACCGTACACCAGCCGGACTTGAAGAAAATGTCTACCCTGAAACTCGGGGGAGTGGCCCTGGCGGCACTTTACCCGGAAGATGAACAGGATCTGGAAGAAATAAACCGCAACTGGGCCGGCAAAGGCCTGCGCTGCATGTACCTGGGCAAAGGCAGCAACGTTCTTTTCACTGAGAATAATAAAGACCTGGTGCTGGTCAGATGGCAGGGGCGCACTATGCCTGAGAGCCGCGTCCAGGACAAAGACCGGGTGCTGGTCCTGGTGGATGCAGGATATCCCCTGCCCCGCCTCCTTGGATGGTGCGCGTCACGGGGACTTTCAGGACTGGAGGGACTGGCCGGCATCCCCGGAAGCGTGGGCGGGGCGATGGCTATGAACGCCGGTTCCCACGGGGTGGAGATATGCAGCCTGCTGACCAGGATCTGGATCTGGACCCCGGAAGACGGAACAAAAAAGCTTAGGGCCGGACAGTTCAGCTTCGGGTACAGGTGGTTCAAGCCGGAGGGTGATCCGGAAAATTTTCTGGTGACCGCCGCTGAAATATCCTTGACACCATCCAGGACCCGGGACGTGCAGGACAGCATAAAAAGGTTCTACCTGCGCAAGAAAAGTGCTCAGCCGGTGCTGGCCGCCACCGCTGGATGCGTGTTCAAAAACCCCCCGGGTCTGGAGCCGGCCGGAAAACTGCTGGAGCAGGCCGGATTCAGGGGCAGACAGAATAAAGGCGTGGCTTTCTCCAGCAAACATGCCAACTTTCTGGTGAACCTGGGACACGGAAGCAGTTCCCAGGCCCTGGATCTAATCGCAGAAGCCAGGGAAAAGGTATTTGAAATGTCAGGACATGAACTGCAACTGGAAATAAAGACAGTCTGAGGAATCCATCTTGACCGCAAGGCGAACCCGGACAAGGCGCAATACCGGCAGCCAGCACAGTCCAAGGCCTGTTGGTGTGCTGCGCAGATTTTTTTCAGCCGTGACAGGACTTCTGGGGCTGGTACTGGTCCTTTGCCTGAGCCTGGGAATACTTGTCCTGGTGAGCGCGGCCCTTATCCACGGCTATCGCTACGCCACCAGCAGTGAGTACCTGGCTCTGCAGGAGATTGAAATCAAGGGCAATCAGCGCCTGACTTACGCTGAAGTCCTGAGGCTCATGCAGGTGGATACAGGCGAAAACATGCTTAAGCTGAATATATCCCGAATGCAGAAAAACCTGGCTGACAGCCCCTGGATCAAGCAGGCCAGGGTCAGGCGTGACTTTCCTGATCAGCTGCACGTGGATATCCAGGAGAAGCAGGCTTATTTCTGGGTCCAGAACGACCACAACCTTTATTACGCAGATAAAAAGGGCCGGACCATAGACCGCTTGAGTCCCGAGAGACTTGTTTCACTGCCGGTTCTGCACCTGCATGATGGGGCCGGGTCCAGGCATGTGGCCGAAATTGTAACCACGCTGGAAAGAAGAAGATTTCCCTTTTCCATCCAGGACATATCCTGGATCCGCATCACCGAGACCGGCAGGGCGCACATGTACATCCATGGACTGGACCTGGAACTGTCTCTTGATTGCCGTGAACTTGAGCCGCAGACGGATAAACTCAATCTGGTATGGAACGACCTGCGCCGCAGGCAGGATATTGACGCTGTAAAGAGGATAACCGTGGCCGGAGAAAATGCCTGGGTGGCTTATCGCCGGCAGGCTAAACCAGAAAATCAAGGAAAGTAGTATGGCCAAATCAGACTTAATCGTTGGGCTGGATCTCGGGACCACCAAAATCACATCAGTTGTAGGGGAGATGACCCCTGAAGGGGTGGATATCGTAGGTATAGGCACCAGCCCTTCAACCGGGCTGCGCAAAGGGGTGGTGGTCAATATCGAGCAGACCGTGCAGTCCATAAAAAAGGCCCTGGAAGAAGCCGAGCTCATGGCCGGATGTGAAATCCAGTCTGTGTATGCAGGCATAGCCGGCAGCCATATCAAGGGCTTCAACAGTCATGGTGTTATAGCCGTAAAAGGCGGGGAGGTCAGCAACCGCGACGTGGAAAGGGTCCTGGACGCGGCCAAGGCAGTGGCCATCCCTCTGGACCGGGAGGTTATCCATATCCTGCCCCAGGAATACATAGTGGATGATCAAAACGGCATAGCCGACCCCCTGGGCATGGCCGGGGTACGCCTCGAGGTCAAGGTGCATATCGTCACCGGGGCCGTCAGCAGCGCTCAGAACATAGTCCGTTCCTGCCATAGAAGCGGCCTGGATGTCTCGGACATTGTCCTGGAATCTTTGGCCTCGTCCAAGGCGGTGCTTACCGAGGAAGAAAAGGAAATCGGGGTGGCCCTGGTGGATATAGGCGGCGGGACCACTGATGTGGCCATTTTCGGGGAAGACTCCATCAAATACACCGGGGGCATTGCCATCGGCGGGGCCAACCTGACCAACGACATAGCTTTCGGCCTGCGCACCCCCATGGTGTCTGCGGAAAAGATCAAGGTCAGGTACGGCTGCTCCATGGCGGACATGCTGGAGGAGGAAGAAATAATCGAGGTCCCCAGTGTAGGGGGAAGATCCCCCAGGAAACTCTCCAGGCACGTGCTGGCTGAAATTTGCGAACCCAGGATGGAGGAACTTTTCCTCCTGGTGGACCAGGAAATAAACCGCTCGGGGTTCAAGAATTCCACCGGGGCCGGGGTGGTGCTCACCGGGGGCGCGGCCCTGATAGAGGGTGCCCAGGAACTGGCGGAACAGATATTCAACATGCCCACCCGCATCGGGTATCCCCGCAAGGTGGGCGGACTCAAGGACGTGGTCAACAACCCCATGTACGCCACTGCAGTGGGAGTACTTATTTACGGGGCGGAAAAGGAAAGCTCGGAAAAACAGTTCCGCATCCGGGACAAAAACATGTTCAACCGTATACTTAGCAAAATGCGCAAGTGGTTTGTTGATATAAAATAGCCCCGGACATCACTTTTGTCCGGCCTGATAAGCAAGCCGCAGGACTTCTTACAAAATGGTAACAACGCATCTGTTTTGCGCTTTTAAGGAAAGCAGGGGACAGGCACTCCGGGACCCACTTGAGCATCATTTTGTGCTTAAAATATCTCATTTTTTGGGACAAGTGGGTCCCGGAAGAGCCAGTCCCCATGCCACATG
>NZ_QYZY01000183.1:0-40873 GCF_003838035.1 Desulfonatronospira sp. MSAO_Bac3
CTCCAGGGATGAAATCATGCAGCTTCTGGAGGCGGCCAGGCTGGCCCCTTCAGCCATGAACGCCCAGCCCTGGAGATTCAAGATAGTAGACGGCAGGGAAGACATCCAGTGGCTGTCGGGCTCCCCCACCCGGGGCCAGAAGTGGGTGGCCGGAGCAGGTGCGGTGCTCATCTGCTGCGCAGACATCACCCGGTTTCTGGAGGATGCCAGGGCAGCGGTACGTTTTCTGCGCGACAGCGCGGTTCTGCCCCCGGAAATGCAGGCCGGTGTGGAAGACTACGTGGAAAAGGCCCAAAGCGCCCCCACCGAGGTGCTGCGCGGGGCAGTTGGCATGAACTGCTCCATCGCCCTGACCCATATCATGCTCCGGGCCACTGAGATGGATCTGGGCACCTGCTGGATCGGCATGTACGATGAAGAGGCCCTGCGCCAGCGCTTCAACCTGCCGCAGCAGGCCGCAGTGATGGCCTTGCTGGCGGTGGGCCGGCCGGCTGAATCCCCAGAGCCCAGACCCAGAAAAGCCATGGAGGAGATCATCCTGGACTGAGACTTTTGACCATTTTGTAATCATCCATAACAAAGCCGCCGCCTATGTCCTGCACCACGGTCTCGGCGGCGGTAAATCCTTCTTGCCGGTAGAAGGCGATTGCTGCGTGGTTGTGCCTGTTCACGGTAAGCCATAAATCCTTGACCCCCATATCCCGGCAAAGCATCTCGGCAAATTCCAGAGTCTTTCTGCCCAGCCCGCACCGCCTTTTATCCTTTAGCACATATATTTTGCTCAGCTTGGCCGATGCCATTTCAGGATCGGGCTCCAGGGCCAGGTATCCGGAGTCCTCACCAGCGCTTACCACAAGGTAGTACACTGCCCCGTTTTGCAATTGGTCACTTATGGCCTCTGGACTCTGAAAATTTTTGAGCATGTACTCCACCTGCTCTGTACCTATGATGGGCGTGTAATGCTCCTGCCATATTTTTCGGGCCAACAAGGAAGTCCTTTTTATCTGTGCCTGGCTCTGTACCTTTTCAAAATTCTCAACCATCATACAACCTTTCACTTATTACGTGCACCATTCACCTGCTTAACCCTGGCAATCCAAACGTCTTGTAGCATATGCATAACTGCATTGTGGTTTTCAAACCATAAAAACCTTCCCATCCAACCAGGCAGTCTTAATTATGCCAAAAGCCTGCCGCCTGCAACCAGCCTTTCATAAAAATCCTGCCGGGATCACGCCGCACACAATCCTTTTTTTACAAAAAAGTATTATAGATATCACAGCGCCAGCACCTCACCTGCCTGCCCGCGAGCTGCACCCTTACCCATTTAAAGCCCTGTAAATACTGATTTTAATGAACCTGCCCCCATCAAAGCATCTCTGTTCCACCCTTTCTGCCAACTATTTTGCCTTACTTTGACTGCATTTTTTATACATCAAGGTCAACCGACAAACAACCATGCCCTGCTATGTTTACATTTTTGTACAGCAATCTTGTCACCTTTTTTTCCTTCAAGCAATAAAGTCCTGAATATACAAATACTTATCCAAAACGGCACTCATATTGCTTTAAACCAACATCAGCAGTTCTTTCTTTTATTTTTATACACAAAATTATCAACCAAGGGAGGAGGTCTATGCACACCCCGAGCCGGACAGGCAAAAAGATGTACTGACTCAGGCATCACTAAGTGACAGGAAGGCTTGCCCAGATTGAGTTTCGGGCAGAACTCGATCTATTTTACAAATTTGTTTTCATGTATTGACTGCCCAGCAATCAAAGGAGGATTAGCAAGTGGAAGGTTTATTGGAACTCAGTTATGCTCTGGATACGTTTTACTTTTTGCTGTCAGGGCTGTTGGTCATGTGGATGGCTGCTGGATTTACCATGCTTGAATCCGGCCTGGTCAGATCCAAGAACACCGTTGAGATCCTGACCAAGAATGTCGCACTGTACTCCATTGCCTGCATCATGTACATGCTGGTTGGCTACAATATTATGTACGGCGATGGCAGTTCGGTGATTCCGGGCATCAGCTTTCTTATAGGCGGTGACAACACCGTGGCCCAGGTGGTGGGCGGCGGAGACGATGCTCCCTACTACTCGGATATATCCGACTTTTTCTTTCAGGTGGTCTTTGTGGCCACGGCCATGTCCATCATATCCGGTGCTGTTGCAGAACGTATGAAGCTGTGGGCTTTTCTGCTCTTTGCAGTCATACTCACAGGCGTACTCTACCCGGTACACGGCTACTGGACCTGGGGTGGCGGATTTCTGGATGAACTGGGTTACGCTGACTACGCCGGCTCAGGCATTGTGCACATGGCCGGTGCCGCTGCAGCCCTGGCCGGGGTCATCCTGCTGGGTGCCAGAAAGGGCAAATACGGCCCCGGCGGAAAGGTAAACGCCATACCCGGTGCCAACATGCCCCTGGCAACACTGGGAACCTTTATTCTCTGGATGGGCTGGTTCGGCTTCAACGGCGGTTCCGAGCTCAAGGTATCGGATGTTGAGTCAGCCAACGCCGTGGCCATGGTTTTCGCCAATACCAATATCGCCGCAGCCTCAGGCTTAGTGGTGGCCCTCATTGTATCCAAACTCTGGTTCGGCAAGGCTGATCTGACCATGGCCCTAAACGGTGCCCTGGCCGGACTGGTGGCCATCACTGCCGAGCCCAGCCTGCCTCCCATGATCCTGGCTTCCTTTATCGGTGCTGTGGGTGGGGCAATAGTTGTTGGCTCAATCGTGGCTTTGGACAAGTTCCTCAAGATAGACGACCCTGTGGGTGCTATATCCGTGCACGGCGTAGTAGGTGTCTGGGGCATTCTGGCAGTGCTTCTCTCCAACCCTGACGCCACCATTGGCGGGCAGCTGGCTGGAATCGGCGTCATTTTCGCCTGGATGTTCGGCACAGCCTTTATAGTCTGGTATGCCATCAAGGCCATAATGGGTATCAGAGTAAGTGAGGAAGAAGAGTACGAGGGCCTGGATATGGCTGACTGCGGAATGACTGCCTACCCGGAATTCGTTGGCTCCAAGGGGACCAAATAGTACTGGCAGGGCACAAGCAGTGCTGATAAGCGGCACCCCGGACAGCTGGCGGGTGCCGCTACCCAGAGGACCTGAAAAAAAAATAGATAGAAGTTACCCACAATTATAAACCCTTAATACCGGCCTACAGGAGGAATACAAATGAAAAAACTGGAAATTATTACCCGGCCGTTCAAGGTTGAAGCAGTCAAAGAAGCACTGGCGGGTATGGGCATAAAAGGCATGACCCTCACCGACGTCAAGGGCTTCGGACGACAGATGGGGCACAAGGAGATATACCGCGGAGCGGAATACGACGTGGACTTTCTGCCCAAGGTGAAAATTGAAGTCATCCTGGATGATGCCAATGTGGACCAGGCCGTGGAGGCCGCCATAAAGGCGGCCAGGACCGACAAGGTGGGCGACGGCAAGATATTCGTCTACAGTGTGGAAAACGCCATCCGCATCAGGACCGGAGAGTCCGGAGACGAAGCCATCTGATTCAACCCTCAAGAACCCAAAGGCCCGGGCACTCGCTTATTTCGGTACTTCCCGGGCCTTCTGCCCGCCCCGGAAAATTTACAGGCCTTTTCCAGGTTGCAAAAAAAATGGATCCGGCCCCTCCTTAAATGACAATAAAGGAAAAGGCCTGTAAACCCTCACCATCTACTGTTCACCCCCCGGTCTCTTCAAATCGCCCTCTCGCTCCCTCTCTTCTTCCCTTCTTCTCCAGATACCGGTGCAAAACGTCCCTGAATAGCACTTCAGCGAAACTTACAAAATAGAATATCGTATCTCAATTGGGGACAGGCACCCCGCACCCCCATGCCCCATGCCCCATGCCTTCTTCCCTGTCCTGTATATTCCAGTTGAAAATATCCCTTCTTTAATGTAAAAAGAACCCATGACCAGTGAATTCAAGGAAGGACTTATTGAGGTAGTTCAGGCGGTGCTGCCCATAACCGCAGTGGTAATCCTGCTGCAGGTGCTGCTTATCTCCATGCCCTGGGAAGAATTCGCCCGTTTTCTCATCGGGGTCCTTTTCGTCATGTCCGGCCTGCTGCTCTTTCTGCAGGGAGTCAAGATAGGTCTTCTGCCCATGGGCGAAGCCATCGGCGCAGAGCTGCCCAAGCACGGCTCGCTTATCTTTCTTCTCTTTTTCGCCTTCATTCTGGGCTATGCCGTAACCATGGCCGAACCCGATGTATGGGTCCTGGCCGGATATGTGGACACGGTCTCCGAAGGAATGGTCAGCCGGTACATCCTGGTGCTTTTCGTGGCTCTGGGAGTGGCCATTTTCGTCACCCTGGCCATGCTGCGTATTGTTTTAAACATACCCATCGCCTATATCTTCGCCGGTGGATACACTCTGATCCTGATTCTGTCCTACTTCACCCCTACTGATTTTGTGCCCATTTCCTTCGATGCCGGAGGGGTGACCACAGGACCGGTTACAGTGCCTTTTATCCTGGCTCTGGGCCTGGGTGTTACGGCTGTTCTTGGAGGAAAATCCTCCTTTAATGACGGTTTCGGACTAATCGGCCTGGCCTCCATTGGACCTGTTTTAAGCGTTATGATTCTGGGGATAATTTACTCATGACCTCGCTTATCCTTGAATTTCTGGACGTAAGTCATGTCCTGGTCAATGTGCTCATGGCTGTTGGCCCGCTTCTGGCTTTTTTTATATTTTTTCAGTTCGCCTATCTCCAACTGGACCGCCAGTATGTCATCAACCTGTTCAAAGGTGTTGTGCTGGCCATTGCCGGACTGACCCTTTTTCTTCAGGGTGTGGAGGTCGGCTTTATGCCGGTGGGCGCTGAGATGGGCGAGATAATGAACAACTTTGAAAACCTCTGGATCCTGATCCCCATCGGATTTGTCCTGGGCCTGGTAGCCACTATTGCCGAGCCAGCAGTCCGTATCCTGTGCTACAATGTCGAAAGGGCCTCCGCCGGCAGTCTGGGCCAGATGTTTATGCTCATAACCCTTTCCCTGGGAGTGGGTGTCTTTGTGGCCATGGGCATGGGTAAAATCATTTTCGGGTTTTCCATCTACTACATCCTGCTGCCCGGCTATATTCTGGCCCTTTTAATGATGAAGCTGAGCGAGCAGTCCTTTATATCCATTGCCTTTGACGCCGGGGGCGTGGCCACCGGTCCCATGACGGTGACTTTTGTAATGGCCATCGCTCTGGGTCTTGCCGAAGCCATGGAAGGCAGAAGCGCCATACACGATGGTTTCGGCCTCATTGCCCTGGTGGCTCTGGCCCCCATCTTATCAGTAATGACCGTGGGAGTATTTCTAAACCTAAAGACCAGGAGGAAATGACCGGCATGGATAATTTTGATCTCATAGTCACTATTGTAAACAAAAATACAAGCGAACCCCTGATCAAGGCCTCCAAAAAAGCCGGGGCAGAAGGCGGCACCATTATCTACGGCCGCGGTACAGGTATCCGGGAAACCAAGACATTGCTGGGCATACCCATCCAGCCGGAAAAAGAAATCATTCTGACCATAGTTTCCCAGGACATCTCAGAAAAAGTGCATCAGGCTATCATGGACGCCGGCCACTTAGACAAGCCCGGGGCAGGCATATCCTTTGTTGTGGAGCTCAAAAAAGTATCCGGAATATGTCACCTGTGCACTCTGGACCAGGCCCCGGACAAGCAGGAGGACTGAGCCGGGTTCGCCGGCAGCACTTTTCCCGGGCAATGCTTTTGTTTGCCCACAAGAGTACTGTGCCGCGGGCAGGGCATTTCTTGCATGGCCTGCCTCCCTGGTGTGCTACGCAGCACATTCATGTTCAAACCTTTTTCCAGCCCTCCCCCTTTTTGAGAAAAAACTCTGTCTCCTGTTTGCAAAAACCTTCAACTCCTCTTTTTTGACAAAATTGCAAACCAGCCCCTGCAATACACCCCCGCACCTTACAAAACTGTAAACACCTGTACCCCCAGCCTGGGCACCTCTGCCCCCTTCCACACATAACACTTCGAAATAAAAGAACAAAAATTACTTGGCCCGAATAATGTAATATCACGGGGAAAGCTTAATGCAAAACACTATTTAAGGAGGCACAAAATGGATGTACCAGTTTTTAATTGCAAAAATCCCGATGATGTTATCAAGGCGGTCAAGGAGTATGATGTAAGCTTTATCCAGTTCTGGTTTGTGGATGTTCTGGGGACACTCAAGAGTTTTCAGGTCACCCCCAGCGAGCTGGATGCAGCATTTGACGAGGGCATGGGCTTTGACGGATCATCTATCGAGGGCTTTTCCAGGATACACGAAAGCGACATGGTAGCCATCCCGGATCCCTGCACCTTTCAGATGGTCTCCTGGCGTCCCGCGGAAAAGCCCGTGGCCCGGATGTTCTGCGACATCAAAAACCCGGACCTTACTCCTTATGAGGGAGACAGCCGCTATGTCCTGAAAAGAGTTCTCAAGAGAGCTGCAGAAAAGGGTTACGACTTTTTTGTCGGTCCCGAGCTCGAGTTTTTCCTTTTCGAGGACTCCACCGCTCCCAAGGGGATAGATGTGGGCGGATACTTCGACGCACCTCCCCTGGACCGGGCCAACGACATCCGCAGGGATATCATATTCGCCCTGAACAAGATGGGTATCCAGGTGGAATACAGCCATCACGAGGTGGCCCCCAGTCAGCACGAAATCGACCTGCGCTACCAGGAGGCCCTGAAGATGGCTGATCAGGCCATAACCTACCGGGTTATCGTCAAGGAGATCGCCCGCAAGCACGGCTGCTACGCCACTTTCATGCCCAAGCCCCTGTTCGGGGAAAACGGAAGCGGCATGCATGTGCACCAGTCGCTTTTCAAAAACGGCAAAAACGCCTTTTATGATCCCAAAGGTGAGTTCAACCTGAGCTCCGACGGCAAGAGCTATATTGCCGGCCTGTTAACCCACGCCAAGGAACTTACAGCCGTGTGCAACCAGTGGGTCAACTCCTACAAAAGGCTGGTTCCCGGATATGAGGCCCCGGTATACGTGGCCTGGGCCAGGCGCAACCGTTCCTCCCTGGTAAGGGTGCCCATGTACAAGCCGGGCAAGGAAGAGGCCACCCGCGTAGAGCTTCGCTCCCCGGACCCGGCCTGCAACCTGTACCTGGCTTTCGCCTCCATGCTGGCCGCCGGACTGGAAGGCATGGAAGCAGGCTACTCCCTGCCCGCGCCGGTGGAAGAGGACATCTTTGAAATGAACGTCCAGGAGAGGGCCAAACACGGCATCGACAGCCTGCCCGGCAGCCTGCACGAAGCTGTAAACGAGCTGTCCAAGAGTTCAGTCATCCGCGAGGCCCTGGGTGATCATATCTTCAACAAGTTTGTTGAAAACAAGATCATCGAATGGGACAATTACCGCATTCAGATCACCGAGTACGAGTTGAATAAATATCTGCCGGTATTGTAAATCTGCATAAATACCTCTGCAACCTCCAAACCCCTGTACACCCTGTGGGCCGCAGCATCCCGTCCCACCTCACCAGGCAAACACCCCGGCCCACAGGGATACAGGACACGTTGCAGCCGAAAGACAACAGAAGACCACGCTGGTCATGCTGTAAAGCCTGGCAGGAAATGGTGGCAAAAAGAAAAATCACACAGTCTTTAGGGAGGCAGACATGCCATACAACTGGGGACCCAATTTCATTGTACCTACAGATGTCCTGGAGAGCTATTCAGGCAAGGTTCTTCTACGCGAAGACCTGGACAAGGAACTCTTGCGCCAGGAGTTATCGGAACTGGGCATTCAGGGCTCAGTGGTCCAGATAGCCAACCCCTGGTACTTTCGCAAGAAGGGGCACAACTCCTGGATAAAGATAGGCGAATCCAGAGACGAAGCCGGCAATTTTCCGGTCCGCTGGGACACAACCCACCTGGAAAACGGACGCTACGAGGTCATGGGCTTTATGCATGTCTATGTGGAGAAGGAAGGAATACAGACAGTGATAGCCCGGAGCAATACAGTGGAAATCAGCATAGAGAACTGAGTTTATGGAATACGTATTCGTATACGGCACGTTAAGGAAGGGCTGCTCCAACCATCACCTGCTTAAAGACGCCAGGGATATTGGGCCGGCCAGAACCAGTGAAGACTATGCCCTTTACGTTCACGATTACCCTTATACAGTCAAAAGCGAAGCGGTAGGCCCCATCCGAGGAGAGGTCTACCTGGTGGACGGTCGCGGCCTGGACAGGCTGGACAGGCTGGAAAACCATCCCCACTGGTATGTACGCGAAAAAAAGCCTGTGCAACTGGATGAAGGCCGGGAGGTACAGGCCTGGATCTACTTCTTCCCGGAACCCAGGGGACACTTGGTAAAAAGCGGGGACTTCGTGTATATGTCCTGAGGGGTTAAGCTTCGGCCACAATCAGATTACGCCCGGATGATTTTGCTTTGTAAAGCAGGTTGTCGGCCCTGGAAAGGACAGTATCGACACTGTCCTTCTCCCTTAGTTCCGTTACCCCGAAAGACATGGTAAGATTAATGCCGGCCACCTGTCTTGAAGCAATCGCACAGCGACAGCGCTCAGCCAGTTCCTTTGCTTCCTGCATATCAATCTCCGGGGCGACTATGAGAAACTCCTCTCCCCCCCAACGGGCCACCAGATCCGTCTCCCGCAAAGAGTTTCGAAGTATCCGGCCCAGTTCCACAAGCACCATGTCCCCTCTGCTATGTCCATATTTGTCATTGACCTGCTTGAATAAGTCCACATCGGCCATAATTACCGAGACTTTCCTGCCATATCGCCTGTTAGCGTAGGCCTGCTTTTCCAGAAAATCTTCCGCCGCCCTGCGGTTGGCCAGGCCTGTAAGCATGTCGGTAGAGGCCAGTTCCTGCAGGGAGTTGTTCCAGATCAGAGCGTCACGGTACTTGTCGCGCAAAGTTGTTGCTGCGGCCGCCAGCCCCAGCAGCAGTCCCAGAAAAAGATGTATCCTGGCCAAGTATATGAGCGCCTGCCCGGAAACTTCCTGATCCTGCAGTTCCCCGGCTATACCAGTTGCGGCAATGCTTATGGAGGCAAGAATAACCAGTGTGCCGGCAATAATTCCTTTCTTGTGGTCCAGCATAACGAATCCGCCCACGATGAGAACGCCCACGGACCAGTAGTGCCCTCCAGCCAGCATCAGCAGGTGATCGTCCAGCTCGCCCCCCAAATGAAAGTGCCAGGCCAGACGGCCCAAAATCATTGCTGACACGGCTGTGAACATGACCGCTTCCAGCTGCTGCAGGGGAAAGCTCCGCCGCCAGACAAAAAAAAGCATCAAAGCCAGCACCAGCGCGAAAAATGGGTACAGCACCAGGATAAAAAGGTCGTCAGGCTCCCGGATAATCCAGCTCAGCAGAAAAATGAGCACGCCACAGGCCAGGGCCACCATATAGGCCAGCCGCTTTCTTTTTTCCAGGCGCTCCATCTCCCTCTGGGCCTGGTTTTTTACTTCCTCCGGCATGTTATCCTTCCGGCGGTTGTTGGACAATTTGCAGTAACATCTTCAAGTGTATAACTTGGGCAACGCTGGTTGACAAGCCCATATATCTTGGTACTATATCGTGATAAAATACAGGGATAACACTACAGCGAAACTTATTTATTGAACTCCGGGGACAGTACCGCACTTATTTTTCCAACGCCAACAGCTGAAAATTGTTCATCAGAAAAAATAAGTGCGGTACTGTCCCCGGGCCGATTGAGGCATCCCCTGAATGGTTACAAGTAACAAAATTTGACTGGGATAAAGGCAGCTCACCTAAGAACGTTGAGTAACCATTAGAGCATGACCATAATCATAGCTCGTCAGGATGGCCAACCTTCTATCCTGCCTTCATGGATAATTTTTTTTCGTGAAAGCTGATCACTTGCTCTGCACGCAAAGTTTAGCTGTAGTGTTATGTATTTCGGATTTTGGATTAAGGGATCAGGACTGCCTTTATGAAAATTATGCTCATATATCCCCGCTGCCTGGAGCCCAGGTCCCATGAGCTCTTTAGCGAAGACGCCGGCGTGACCCCCATCGGGCTTTATTATCTCGGAGCGCTTTTGAAATCCCGGGGGCACCAGGTGGAAATCCTCAACTGGTACCAGCTGGAGCAGACTGACCGGGATATCCGGGACATGCTTCTGGAAAAAAATCCGGACCTGGTGGGATTTTCCATTGTAAATGCCAACCGCCTGGGAGCAACAGACACAGCCGCCCTGGTCAAGGAGATCCTTCCCGGAACCGTAACCGTTCTGGGAGGCATAGGGGCCACTTTTCTATGGGAGCATCTGCTTAAGCATTACCCCCAGATAGATTACGTCCTCCTGGGAGAAGGCGAATTTTCCCTGCTCCAGCTGGTATCCAGGCTGGAAAGCAGGGACCATAGCAACCTGGAAGACCTCAAGGGCCTGGCTTTCAGGCGGGGAGAAGAGACCGTGTGCACCGGTTTTCCGGAACCCATCCAGGACCTGGACCAGCTGCCCTCTCCAGCCAGGTATTTCACCTTCCAGCACCTGGTCTCCTCCCGGGGCTGTCCCTCCAACTGCTCCTTCTGCGGGTCCCCGGAGTTCTGGGGACGCAAGGTCAGGTTTCACTCCCCGGCATACTTCGTGGACATGCTCCAGGAGCTTTACAAAAAAGGCGTAACCTTTTTCTTTTTCTCCGACGACACCTTCACCCTGAAACCGGAGCGGGTCATTGAGATCTGCCGGCTGATAATAAACCGGGGGCTTAAAATTTCCTGGTTCGCCATTTCCCGGGTGAACTGCGTGGATGAAGAAATGCTCACCTGGATGCGCAGGGCCGGATGCATCCAGATAAGCTACGGCATCGAAAGCGGTTCTCCGAAAATCAGAAAAGCTCTGAACAAAAAAACAGGCAATCAGGAGATTCAGACTGCCTTTGAGCAGACTGTGGCCTGCGGCATCCTGGCCCGGGCCTACTTCATCTACGGCTCCCCGGGTGAGACCCGTGAAACCATCCGGGAAAGCATGGACTTAATGGAGCGTATAAAGCCCTTGAGCGCTGTTTTTTATATCTTAGAGATGTTTCCGGGCACTGCCCTGTACCGGGAGCTTCAGCAAAAAAGCACACTGACCGATGATTTCTGGCTGGAAAAAGTGGAGCACATCAAATATTTTGAAACCGATCCCTACATGACCCCGGAAATGGTCCTGGAGTTCGGGCGGATGCTTCGCACCTGCTACTACCAGACCCTGCCCCGGGCCGCCCGGGAGATAAAGCTAAAAGACGAGCCCGGGCTTTATCCCCTGCATGCGGATTTTCTGTCCAGGCTGGGCATGACCTTCAGCCATGGTGACTATTCAGCTATCCAGGAAATCCCGGACAAAGAAAAGACAGCCGAACTTCTGTTTGAAAAATCCCTTGCCTGGTACCCCAATGAAAGGGCATATCTGGGACTTAGCATAATCAGACAGAAACAGGGCAGACACAGGCAGGCCTACCAGTGCCTCGGCCAGGGCCTGAAACATTTCCCCGGCAGTGAAAACCTGGCAGCCTGCCAGTGCATAAGCTGCATGAACCTGGGCCTGTTCCAGGAAGCCCTGGAACATACAGACAGATTCCCGGACTCCTCCCAGATGCAGCAGTTCCGGCAGGCCTGCGTCCAGGCCCTGGCGGGCAGAACATAGGCATACAGGAACACCTGCATGAAAACAGTTCCAGGATTACGGAAAAAGAACTCTTTTGTGAGCCTGGCCTTCCTGGCAGCCCTGACTCTTTTGTCCTGGCCTGGCCTGGACCTGAATACGCCCGCCGCCCAGGAGCCGGACGTCTTTGAGGCCAAAAAATTCCAGGTGACCAACTACTACCAGGCAGCAGGGACCATCCGCCCCTGGCAGGAACCGGTTCTAAGCGCCCAGGTGCAGGCCAGGGTCAAAGAAGTCCTGGTGGCTCCCGGGGATATGGTAGAGTCCGGGGACCTCTTGATACGCTTAGAACAGGATGAATTCAAAAGCAGGCTGGAGCAGGCCCGCCTGGATCTCGAGGGTGCACAAGCCTCCATCCAGCGCATCCGCCGGGAGATAGACGAGGCCGGAGCCCTTCTGGAGGAGACCGGGCCGCAGTTTGAGCGCATGAAACGCCTGCACGGACAGGACGTGGCCACCCAGCAGGAGCTGGACCAGGCCGCATCAAAGTATTTCCAGGCCAGGGCCGGGCATGAGCAGGCTTTGATGGCTCTTCAGGAGGCCGCATATTCCAGGGACGCCCTGCAGGAAAAAATAAGTGAACTCCAGGTGGTCCTGGACTACACCAGCATCCGGGCCCCGGCCCGGGCCCAGGTGGTGCGCAAAATGGTCGATGCAGGCGACCTGGCCGCCCCGGACAAACCTTTGCTAAAACTTCAGACCAGGCACCTCCTGCGCCTGGAGGCCCATGTGCCGGAACGGCTGATTTCCCGGGTCAGCCTGGGGGACGTATTCGATATCCGGGTGGATGCCCTGGATAAAAAAATCTCCGGCCGGGCCGCCGAGATTGATCCGGCTGCCGATGCGGATTCACGCAGCTTTCTGGTCAAGCTGGGCATCGAGGCCGGCCCGGACCTTTACCCCGGCATGTTTGCCCGCATGCTTATCCCTGTGGAGACTGAAGAGATGTTGATGGTGCCTGAAAGCGCCGTACGCATGATCGGCCAGCTGGCAACCGTGCAGGTGGTTGAAAACCAGCAGAAGCAGACCAGGCACGTGCGCCTGGGACGCACTGTGAATCAACGGGTGGAAGTGCTTTCCGGGTTGTCCGCCGGGGAAAAAGTCAAGCTGCAGCACCTGAGTCCATAACCCTGGAAATTTATGCCCAGTCCTCCGGATAATTCCAGAATCGCCTCCTTTGTAGGGCCGTTTTTATCCTCCTATCCGGCTCCTATCCTTCTTTTCCTGGCCCTGGCCCTGGGCGCTTTGGCCATCACCGTCACTCCGCGCGAAGAAGAGCCCCAGATAGTGGTTCCCATGGCCGACGTCATCGTGGATGTCCCGGGTGCCGGCCCCGGAGAGGTGGAAAAACTGGTGGCTACCCGCCTGGAAGAGCTTTTATGGCAGGTGCAGGGAGTAGAATACGTCTACTCCACTTCCAGGAGGGACCAGGCCGTGGTCACGGTACGTTTTTTCGTGGGCCAGGACCTGGAAGACGCCCTGGTCAGACTGCACAACCAGATCATCATGCACCAGGACCAGGTCCCGTCCATGGTCCAGGATTGGATTGTAAAGCCGGTAAGCATTGATGATGTTCCCATTTTGAACCTGACCCTGTTTTCTAATGAGAGAAGTGACTATGAACTAAGGCGCATCGGCAGCGAACTCCTGGCCAGACTCTCTGAGGTGGAAAACGTCTCCCGTTCGCAGATTTTCGGCGGGCGTCCAAGGCAGGTGCAGGTGGAGATGGACCCCCAGGCCATGTCCGGGCGGGGGATCTCGCCTGTGCACATCCAGAAGGCCCTGGAAGAGGCCGACTTTGCCCGGACCCTGGGGGACTTTTCCCGGGATAATCTGCAATTCCAGGTCCTGGGGGATGCGCATCTAAGGACCGCTCAGCAGGTGCAGAGGCTGGTGGTGGGCATGCATGAGGACCGCCCGGTTTACTTAGAGGACGTGGCCCGGGTGCGCGACGGACCGGCCGAGCCTGAGAGCTACACCAGACTGGGCATGTCCGGGAGCTACATGCAGGAAAAGGGCCTGGTCGGACCTTTTTCCATGCCTGCCGTGACCCTGGCCCTGGCCAAAAAGCAGGGCACCAATGCCGTGCAGGTGGCTGACAGTATCCTGGAGCGGATGCAAAAACTTGAAGGGCTTATCCTGCCGGAAGACGTAGAGGTGGAAGTCACCCGCAACTACGGCCGCACCGCCCAGGAAAAGGTCAGCGAACTCTTCAGGTCCCTTTTCTTCGCCGTGGCCACTGTGGTCCTGGTGCTCACCCTGACCCTGGGCTGGAGACCGGCCCTGGTGGTGGGCCTGGCCATCCCGGTGAGCTTTTCCCTGGCCCTTTTCGGCAGTTATCTTCTGGGATACACCATCAACAGAGTCACCCTGTTCGCCCTTATCCTGTCCCTGGGGCTGGTGGTGGATGATCCCATCACCAACGTGGACAATGTCAAGCGCCACATGGGCCTGGGGGGCAAAAGCCCCGGAAATGCCGTCCTGGCCGGGGTCAGCGAGGTGGTGGTGCCGGTGGTCATGTCCACCCTGGCCATAATCGCCTGCTTTCTGCCCCTGTTCTTCATTACCGGCATGATGGGTCCCTACATGGCTCCCATGGCCGCCAATGTCCCCATGACTGTGATTTTCTCCACCCTGTGCGCCGTGACCATAGTGCCCTGGCTCTGTCACCGTTTCCTGAGCCGCCCGGGGATTAAAAAAGGCGGTACTGGTCAGCAGGGGGTGCCGCACTGGATAATGAAAGGCTACCGCGGCCTCATGACACCCTTTTTGCAATCCAGGTGGATGCGCCGGGGGCTTTTTTTGCTGGTCACAGTCCTGATCCTGGCGGCCCTGGCCCTGGTCCTGCTGCGCATGGTGCCTTTGAAGATGCTCCCCTTCGACAACAAGGATGAATTCCAGGTGGTTATAAATATGCCCGAGGGGACCACGCTGGAACATACCGATGCCGTGGTCCGCGACTTTGAGGACTATCTCTCCCGGGTGCCGGAAATCACTACCTATACCACCTACACCGGCAAGGCCTCACCCATGGACTTCAATGCCATGGTCAGGGGATATTATGCCCGACAGGACCCTCACCAGGCGGATATCCGCATCAATCTCAAGCCCAGGCAGAAGCGCGACAAGTCAAGTCACACCCTGGTTCTCTCCCTGCGCCGGGACCTGGAGGACCTGGCCCGCAAACACGGGGCCGCCATGGAACTGGTGGAAGTCCCGCCGGGACCACCGGTCATGGCCACCATAGCGGCGGAAGTCTATCCGGACCCGGACCGGACCTATGCCGAGACCATAGATGCGGCCCGGCATGTCCAAAACATCATGATCCAGGAAGAATTTGTCCGGGACGTGGACATAAGCGCACAGGCCAGGCATAAGAGACTGGATTTCGTTCTGGACCGGGAAAAGGCCTCCCTGCACGGCCTTGATGCCCGGGACGTGCTTGGAGCCCTGGGGCTTTACATCGGCGGGTCAAAGCCTGCTGCCCTGCACAGCCCCTATGAACGCGAGACCGTGCACATCCGCATGAAGCTTCCCTTAGAAAAACGCTCCGGCATCAACAACCTGCAGCAGCTGCACGTCATTGCCGGAAACGGCAGCGCAGTTGCCCTGAAGGAATTAGGCAGGTTTGAAAAAAAACCGGTGGAGCAGCCCATCCTGCACAAAAACCTGCGCCGTGTGGTTTATGTAACCGCTGAGATGGCCGGGCAGCCTCCGGGGGAGGCGGTTTTGGACATGAAATCCAGGCTCAGTGAAGACCCGCTGCCCCAGGGGTTCAGCGTACAATGGAGGGGCGAAGGCGAATGGAAGATCACCATAGACGTGTTCCGGGACCTGGGCCTGGCCTTCGGATTCGCCCTGCTGGCCATTTATGTCCTGCTGATATTGCAGACCGGGTCCCTGAGCCTGCCCCTTTTGATCATGTCCGCCATCCCCCTGACCTTGACCGGGATCATGCCCGGCTTCTTTCTGCTCAACCTCATCACCGGCAAGGAGGTGGACGGATTTGCCGACCCGGTCTTTTTTACAGCCACGGCCATGATCGGTATGATCGCCCTGGGGGGGATAGTTATCCGCAACTCCCTGGTCCTGATAGACTTTATCCGCTCCGCCCTGAATCGGGGGGAGGACCTCAAAGAGGCCATCCTGCAAAGCGGTGCCGTAAGGCTGAGACCCATCGTGCTCACGGCCCTGACCACGGCCATAGGGGTCTGGCCCATCACCCTGGACCCGGTCTTTTCCGGGCTGGCCTGGGCCCTTATCTTCGGGCTCATATCCTCCACGGTGTTCACCCTGGTCCTGGTCCCGGTGACCTTTTACCTGCTTTACCGGGAAAAATAGCTCAGGATTGTAAGCATTCAGGGGGTACTCAGTTGTAGTTCATTGTACTCACGCCTTTGGCGTGACTGGGGACTGTCCCCGCTAAGTACTATCTAAGCAGGCTCACACAACTTTGTGCTTTGTCATATTTTATTCGTGCAGGAAAGGTGTCGCGGGGACTGTCCCCTGGCCGGCTCCCTGAATGGTTACTCAGGATTTATTTTCCAGGTTTTCCAGGCGCTTCATGAGATCCTGCACCACAGGCACATCTTCCAGGTTGACATTATTGAAAAACTCGCCTGATCCCTTGCAGTTTTTGCACTTCATCTCCCGGGGCTCGTAGCGTCCGAAACTCAGAAGGCCCTTTTCAATCAAAAGCTGGTTGTAGTCCTGCTTGCTCAGGTTCTTGAGGTAGTCCTCCCCTACTTCTTCAATAAGTTCCGTCCAGAGGGGATTTTCAACTTTACCGTGTCCATGGCACTTGTCACAGGTGGCGATCTTTTGAATCAGGTAGCGCTCGTTCATGTCTAACTCTCCCTTTTGATTTTATTGAGTTCAGCCTTATTCCCTGGCCAGAAAGCCTGTGGCGGGGACAAATTTCTATAATAACCTCCGGAAGTCAAATCAAATCTGCAGCAGATCAAAAGTTAAGTGAGAAACGCCCTTAGAATACAAAGGCTCTAAGCGCGGATACGCATAAAAGCCCGGCCAGAAGAGAGAGCAGGAGATTGCGGGTGCAGGCTGCGGCAGCCACGGTGACAGCTGCGGAAATAAACTCGGCCGGACCCTTGTCCGCCAGGCTGGGGACGATTATGGCCACCAGGATGGAGGCCGGGACATGATTTAAAAAGGCCCTGACCCGCGGGGTCGGTGTAATCCTGCTGACTACGAAAAGCCCGCCGGCCCGGGTAAAATAGGTGACCAGGGTCATGAGCAAAATGGTGACGGCAAAAAGCAGATCAAAGTTTTCAAGCATCCCTCAATGCTCCCACAATCCCTCCGGCCAGACCTCCCAGAATAATATACCATTTTCCCGGGAAGAGCATGAAGGCAATCCAGGCGACTGCTCCGGCCACCAGCCATACCGGAATCTGGGATCTGCCCCTCCAGAAGAAGATGAGCAGGGCGATGAATACCGCGGTAAAGGCAAAATCCAGGCCCAGTACTGCCGGATCTGCAAAATATCTGTCCACAAGGGAGGACATGGTGGCCCCGACCCCGGTGGAAGCGTTCCAGAACATATAGATGCAAAGTCCCGCCCCCAGGAGAAAGCCGGCGTCTTTTTTGCCTTCGGCCATTTCCCTGACCGACAGGGCCCAGGATTCATCTGTCATGAAAAAAACGC
Source organism: Desulfonatronospira sp. MSAO_Bac3 (assembly GCF_003838035.1). Classification (NCBI taxonomy): domain Bacteria; kingdom Pseudomonadati; phylum Thermodesulfobacteriota; class Desulfovibrionia; order Desulfovibrionales; family Desulfonatronovibrionaceae; genus Desulfonatronospira; species Desulfonatronospira sp. MSAO_Bac3. Next base: position 17,358 of record NZ_QYZY01000183.1, read on the forward strand.
TAAGATAAGATCTGGACGGGGGCAGACGCACCAGCCAGTCCCGCATGGCCGCCCCCATGAGCAGGTGCCTGAGATTGACGGCCAGGGTCGTGGCTGTAATGGCCAGGACAGGCAGGTGGGCAGACCAGAGCTCCAGGGCCATGAGCTGGGAGGCCCCGGCAAAAACAGTCAGGCTCATGATCTGGGCCTGCAGTGGAGACATGCCCGCCTGCACCGCCAGCACTCCAAAGACCAGGCCGTAGGCAAAAACCCCCAACCCCAGTGGAATACACTTCATGAACCCCCGGGCCATGCCCCTGCGGGTGAGTACAACCGGTTCTTTATATGTTGTCTGGTCAGAGTCGTGCATCAGCTGTCCTGAAGGATTGCAAAAGAAAACTCTATCGCCCCAGGGAGGCGATAGAGTAACTGCTGTTTATCTTTGCCCAGGCAGGCGGCAATGTCAATGCACCCATTGTCAGGCAGGCATTATCTGTCCCTGCCAGTCCTGACCTGCAGCGCCTGATCCACATCATTCTGTCCGGCATGATTTTTATCTTTTCAGCAAAAAAGCTAATCACCCCGGGAATTATTAGCAATCTCCAGAACAACAGGCCACATTGGCACATGTAGCGCTTTTGCCCGCATACCCATGACCCGGCTTCCTGGATGGTGCCTGTTTACATGGCCTTCAGACGTATTATTTTTTTGTGGCGTGGATAATGCATGCATTTAATTCAAAAAAATATTCTGGAGGAAAGCTATGCGCACCATAATTTACTTGGCAGTCGTTCTGGCAGCTCTGGCCTTGATCGCCGGCTGCGGAGGACAGAAGCACACTGTGGGCGGAGCCGGCCTGGGAGGCATAGGAGGCGGCGTAATCGGCTCACAGATAGGCAGCGGCACCGGGCAGACTGCTGCAATCATCGGCGGTACCCTTGCAGGCGCGGCCCTGGGCGGATATGTAGGGAGCTACCTGGACCGCATGGACGAAATGGACCAGCAGAAAATGGGTCAGACCCTGGAAACCAAGCCTGACGGAGAAACATCCCAGTGGGAAAACCCCAATACCGACATATCCCACGAAGTAACCCCCAAGGAAACCTATAAAGGCGACGAGGGACAGTACTGCCGGGAATTCACCACTGAAGCCGACATAGGCGGCGAAGAAAAAACATTGTATGGTACCGCCTGCAGGCAGCCCGATGGAACCTGGGAAATCGTGCAGATGGACTGATCAGCCCATAGCGATCCTTTCGGACAACCCCGGCCGGAGATCAGCTATCACCTGCCCCGGTTGCATGCCTCCAGGCGATTTCCTTGGCCGGGATCAGTCCTGTAGCTGAGGCGGAAACTATATTGCCAGCGACTCCGGGGCCGTCTCCGGCCACGAAAAGCCCTTTGACCGCAGTCTCCAGGACATTGCTGGACTGAACCTGGGTGGCGAAAAACTTGATCTCGGGTGCGTAAAGCAGGGTCCCCTCGCTGGCCACACCTGGTATCACCTTATTCAACTTTTCCAGCCCCTCGACAATGTTTCGCAGGATTCGCTCCGGCAGGGCCATGGCGATATCTCCGCAGGTTACATTCTTCATGGTGGGCTCAACAAAGCTGTTGCGCACACGGTTCCATGTGGAGCGTCTTCCGCGCCTGAGGTCACCAAAGCGCTGCAGTATAGGCCTGTGCCCGCCGATGATTGTGGCCAGCCGGCCTATGGATTCACCGTACGCCTGGTTGCTGGTTACAGGATCTTCCAGGACAACCTTGGAAAGAAAAGCAAAGTTGGTGTTGTCCGACTTTTTGTCCATATAGGCGTGGCCGTTGACACAGACAAAGTCCTGGTAGTTTTCCAGGGCCACGAAGCCGCCCTGGTTGGTACAAAAGGTGCGGACCTGGTCATCGTAGGTATTGGTGCGGATAAAAAAGGTCGGATCATAAATCACGTCGCATAGATCGCTCATGATATCCCGGCTTACTTCCACCCGCACTCCCACCTCGATACCTCTTTGAGATATATTCAGACCGTGCCGCCGGGCCAGATCCCCCATCCACTCCGCTCCTACCCTGCCCGGAGCCAGGATCACGCTTGGGGCCCTGTACTCTCTGCGGCTGGTTGCCACTCCCTGCACCCGCCCCTGCTCCACCAGAATATCTTTGACCTCTTCAGAGGTATGGATGTTTACACCCTTGCCCCGGACGTATTCAGCCATAGCGGAAATATGTCCGGGCAGCTTGTCGCTTCCCAGGTGCTTTTGCCGGATGAGCAAAAGGTCAATGCCGTTTTTCAGAGCATCTTTGCGGATTTTTCTGGCTTTTTCCCAGTCCGTGGGGTAAACTTTTCCATCCATGTTGAAACGGTTGTAAATCTCTTCAGTGTCGCGGATGAGCTCACTGGCTTTTGAAACAGGCATAAACTGGGTCAGATCCGTCTTGCCCAGCTTGTGGATGTAATTGAGCTTGCCGTCGGAAAAAAGGCCTGCTCCACCAACACCGGACATTATATTGCAGGGCCTGCAGCGCATGCACTCCTTTTCCCCATTTATTGGACAGAGCCTTTTCCGGGAAGACTTGCCCTTTTCAAGGACCAAGACATTGAGGTCCGTATGCTCGCCCAGATAATAAGCAGCAAAGAGTCCAGCCGGACCACATCCCACGATTATCACATCATATTCTTTAACTGAGTCCTTTTCTGCCATAATTTATCCCATTTTGAATCTCTGTTTTGAGTGTTCGCCCGTCAAAAGCATCAGGTCAGCTCATCACTTCCTTTGCTTTACCTGAAAAGACTGCACTTGTTTATATATGCTTATAGGCTGCTGCACAAGCTTTCAAAATACCTGCAAAACCTGGTGGTTCTACAAAAAATGGACAGTAAAAGACACATTTGAACCTGTGCCTCATGGCTCAGGCACTTTCCTGCCGGCTTCAGGTAATATAACCGTATCTCAATAACTGGACCGCCAGACAATAAAAAAGGGGCTGAACTTATATCGAAGTTCAGCCCCTTTGAAAATTGGCTCCCCGGGACGGACTTGAATCACGCCTCCAGCGTGACAGGCCGCCAGTCACGCCACAGGCGTGATTAATCAGCCCTGTGCTGAAACTGGCTCTTACCAGTATCTGCCAAGTACCGTCCTATGCCACGCTTCTTTATCCTGCGCTCCAAGCGTAGTGCTTCCTGGCGGGTTTCGAGCTCCTGGCTCCATATCAGATCCCATGGACCACGGTGCCTTTTTGTCGTCAGCGTAAGCATCTGGGATGGATCATTATGCTGGGCCAGGCGTTTGGTCAGGTCGTCAGTCTGGCCACAGTAGTAACGGCCGGTACTGCTGCTTTGAAGGATGTAGACAAAATATGGCATGGGAATAAAAAAAGGCCCCTGAATTGCTCCAGAGGCCTTGAAAATTGGCTCCCCGGGACGGACTTGAATCACGCCTCCGGCGTGACAGGCCGCCAATCACGCCACAGGCGTGATTAACAGCCACCTAACGAAAAACAGCAAAACATTTGCTAAAATCCAAAATAAAGGCCTCTGAATTGCTCCAGAGGCCTTGAAAATTGGCTCCCCGGGACGGACTTGAACCGCCAACCTAGTGGTTAACAGCCACCCGCTCTGCCGATTGAGCTACCGGGGAACATAGAGAGTAATCTTATTTTTGAACCGCCAATCACGCCCCAGCGTGATTACAGCCACCCGCTCTGTTACGCCGGAGGCGTAATTGAGCTGCCGGGGAACATTGAGAAAAATTTGTCTTGGAAAAAATATGTCTTTGCAGGGCTTTATTTCGCCCTGCAAAGACATATGATTAACTCAAATGAAATGACACGTCAAGGTTTTTTTATCTTCCCAGCCACTGGTCTACAAGATCAGGATGCTCCTCAATGAAGCGTACGGCGTTTTCATAGGAATCACCGCCGTCTTCGTTCCATTCCATGAGCACAGCCATCTCTTCCTGGGTCCAGGAAAAGTTCTTGAGGAACTCGTATGCTTCGGGAGCATCGTCGGCAAGGCCTTGGCGGGCCATTTTGCTGATATGCTCGGCTTCACCGTATACCTCTTTGGGGTCTTCAAGATACTTGAGATCCCAGCGTCCAAATTTCCAGTGAGGAGACCATCCGGTCACAACAATCCACTCATCGCGGCGGGTGGCGTCTCTCAGGGCGGCACTCATGGTAGCGTCGCTTCCTTCCTGCAGTTCGAATTCAGTAAGTCCGTATTCATCCAGGGCCTCTTCAGTCCTGGACATGATGCCCGCTCCGGGGTCAATCCCTGTAATCCTGCCATTAAATTCATCAGCATAGTCATTAAGATCTTCAATGCTGTCAATGTCTACGTACTCAGGTACAACAAGACCGATCTTTGCACCATCTGTAAGCTTCCCAAGGTCTTCAAGCTGTCCCTCTGTGGCATCCATATAATCGCCGTGGGTAACAGGCAGCCATGCAGCCACATGGGCATCCACATCTCCCGAGGCTACGCCCTGCCACATGGCGGCTGCGCTGACGGACATGCTCTCGACATTGTACCCGAGTTCCTCCTGGAGAACCGCTTTAGCTACATCAGTGCTGGCCACTGCGCAGTCCCATTCCACGTAAGCCAGGGTCAGCCTGTCCTGGGCCCCGGCATTACTGGAAGCAAAACCCATAAGCAACGCCAGCACAGACAATACTGCCAAACCTTTTTTAATCATTGTAAACCTCCTTACATTCTTTTAAGGGTTGAAGGGCTATGGGACCAGTATGCTTAAACCCGGCCATTCAATTTCACAGCCCTCATTTTATTTGACCGGACCTCCAAAGTATCATGAAGATTAATCTTTAGAAGCCAGGCTTTGCAACAACCTGTCTAATATAATTGCCAGAATTACAATTCCGATACCCGCCTCAAATCCGGCACCAGGCTGCAGGCGTTGAATGGCCCGCCATACTTCGCCACCGAGCCCGCCGGCCCCGATCATGGCCGCGATAACCACCATTGACAGAGCCAGCATCACAGTCTGGTTGACTCCCCCCATAATAGTTGTCTTGGCCAGGGGCAGCTGGATCTTGAACAGCTTCTGCCAGCGGTCGGCACCAAAGGCATCTGCACACTCGGTGAGCTCCTTGGGTACCTGCCTGATGCCAAGGTTGGTGAACCTGATGGCCGGCGGCATGGAAAAGACCACAGTGGCAAAAATAGCGGCCACTTTGCCCAGCCCGAAAAAAGGGATGGCCGGGATAAGGTAAACAAAAGCCGGCAGCGTCTGCATAAAATCAAGTATGGGCCGGACAATTCGATAAACCCAGTCACTTAGTCCGGCAATGATCCCCAAGGGGATGCCTATGGCAATGGCGATCAGGGTAGCCACCACCACCAGGCTCAAAGTACTGGCGGTGGCTGTCCATAAACCCATGTTCCATATAAGTCCAAGACCCAGGAATGTAAAGACGGTCACCCCACGCTTTCTGGTCATGAAAAAAACGAGAGCTGTAACAATGACAATTACTATCACAGGATGTACGCCCAGAAGCGATGTTTCGATGAAACGCAGACCCTGGTCAGCCACTGCAGAAAAAGCCCTCGTGGCCAGGGCCAGATGATCAACCAGGAAGTCAAGGGCAGCTTCTATGCCATCGCCCAGAGGAATCCTCGGCAATTCAAAACTCATACGTCACCTCCCCGTTCGGCAATGGCGGAAAAGAGCAGGCCCTTGACTATGATCCCCAGAAGCTTGTTTTCATCGTCCACAACTGCCACGGGGTAGGACATGTCCTGCATAATGGGAAAAAGTTCCTGGGCCGGGGTATCCCGGCTGACCATCTTTATATCTTTGTGCATAGCTTTTTCCAGATCGCTTTCTCCCTCATCCACCAGCCTGCGCACCTCGCCGGCGAAAACAATGCCGGCCAGAGTGCGGTCTTTATTCAAAACAAAAAGCGAGGCAATGGCGTTCTTTTTCATTTTGCGCATGGCTGCATTGGGGCCGTCTGATCCCAGGTAGGCCACATCCTCGCACTTTTTCATAACCGACTCAGCAGTGAGAACCTTGGTGATATCCACCTCTTCCACGAATTTACGTACATACTCCGTGGCCGGTCTGGTCAGAATCTCTTCCGGGGTGCCTATCTGGACCACTGCCCCATCCTTTAATATCACCAGGCGATCCCCGATTTTGAGGGCCTCATCCAGGTCGTGGCTGATAAAGACAATAGTCTTCTGCATTTTCTGCTGCAGGTTGATGAGTTCGTCCTGCATATCCCTGCGGATAAGGGGGTCCAGAGCACTGAAGGCCTCGTCCATGAGCAGGATATCCGGGTCCAGGGCCAGAGCCCTGGCCAGACCGACCCTTTGCTGCATACCCCCGGAAAGTTCACTGGGATATTTGTCTCCCCAGCCCTTGAGCCCGACCATTTCCAGAGCAGTTTCAGCCTTCTGCCTCATTTCTCCCTTGTCTGCTCCCTGCACTTCCAGGCCGAACTCAACGTTATTGATCACGGACCGATGCGGGAAAAGAGCAAAGTTCTGAAAAACCATGCCGAACTTGCGCCTGCGAAAATCCCGCAACTCCTTGGTGTCCAGCTTGCAGACATCCTGCCCGTCTACATATATCTCTCCGGCCGTGGGCTCGAAAAGACGGTTGATGCAGCGCACCAGGGTGGACTTGCCGCTGCCGGAGAGCCCCATGACCACAACGATCTCCCCTTCGTTCACGGTAAAGGAGACATCAGCCACCCCTACCACGTTGCCGGTCTTGTCCAGGATCTGGGAAATGGGCTCACCCTGGCGCAGAAGCTCCAGGGCTTTTTTCGGGTGATCTCCGAAAATCTTGACCACGTTGTTGATAACAATTTTTTCCATAAAAAACCTGCGGTTAAAGGTAACACCACTTTAGTCTACATCTGATCACTTAAATCAACTATCATATGTCAATCGTCTGTCAAGCATTTTCTGTCGACCCTGCCCCCAGTATTTCAGAGTGATTCCATATTGATGCATCACTGCACTTCCGTGAATGCCGCAACAAAAAGGGGGCGGGAGAACAATGCATGGCCAGGGGCATATCCGAACGGAGCAATCAAGCAGTCAGCCCCCCGACAGCAACAACAATGCATATAGTTGCATGCTGCTTTAGCGCCTTTAAAAACTACCCGCAGCAGACTTTTTTCAGCTCGCGGAGAGTGCGTGTTTCTTGACGGAACCATTATTTTAAAATAAATTATAAAGTTTACATCTGGATTGGAGCTCTGCTCCTGGACTTGAGCTCCGGTCCAAAATCTTTTGAGCAGGCCCCTGGAAGGACCAGCCGCAACCAAATACAAGCACATGAAAAAAAACAGTCAGACACCTGAAAACACACCTGATCAAAGCGAAAGCCAGCTTCTGAAAAACCGCAGGCAGAAAATAAAGGACCTGCAGGAACAGCAGGTAGAACTCTTTTCCAACAGCTTTCGCAAGGACACGGACATAAGCCGCATCCTTCAGGAGGCGGGAAACCTTGATGCCGCAGAGCTTGAAGCTGATACACGCTGTTACAGGGTAGCAGGCAGGATCATGGCCCTGCGTTCCTTCGGCAAGGTCATTTTTGCTCACATCCTGGACCACAGCGACCGGATACAGATCTTTGTCCAGAGGGACATGCTGGGCGAGAATGAATTCAAGGTCTTCAAGAAGCTTGATGTTGGCGATATAATCGGAGTCCACGGTGCACTGTTCCGCACCAGGACCGGCGAATTGACCATCAAGGCGGAAGAAATCCAGCTTTTAACCAAGGCTGTACGCCCCCTGCCCGAGAAGTACCACGGTCTTAAGGACGTCGAGACCCGCTATCGCCAGAGGTATGTGGATCTTATTGTCAACCCTTCCTCCAAACAGATTTTTCTGGCCAGAAACCGCATCATAAGGTATATCAGGGATTTTCTCGATGCCAGGGACTTCATCGAGGTGGAAACCCCCATGATGCAGGCCATTCCCGGGGGAGCTACAGCAAGGCCATTCAACACCCACCACAATGCTTTGGACATGAAGCTCTACCTCCGGGTTGCACCTGAACTTTATCTTAAAAGACTGCTCGTGGGTGGCTTTGAAAAAGTTTACGAGATAAACCGCAATTTCAGAAATGAAGGCATCTCCACCCAGCACAACCCGGAATTCACCATGCTTGAATTTTACCGGGCATACGTGGATTACTGGGACCTCATGGATTTTACCGAAGAAATGATAAGCGGGCTGTGCAGGCACATGACCGGCGGCACACAGATTACCTACCAGGGCAACACCATTGATTTTACTCCTCCCTGGACCAGAATACCTTTTTTCAAGTCCCTGGAAGAGATCGGGGGGCTGGCTCCGGAGGATTACCAGGATCCGGAAAAGGCAAAAGCCCTGGTGAAACGCCTCGGTGAAAATGTGGTCCCGGGAGAAAAACAGGCCAAGGTGCAGGCCAAGCTTTTTGACCTTCTGGTGGAACCCAGGTTGCAGCAGCCTCATTTTATATATCATTATCCCACAGAGATTTCTCCTCTTTCCAGGAGAAACGATAAGGACCCCGCCATTACGGATCGTTTCGAGCTCTTTATCGCCGGCCGGGAAATAGCCAACGCCTTCTCTGAGCTTAATGATCCCCAGGATCAGAAAAGCCGGTTCCAGGAGCAGGTGCAGGACAAGGAGGCCGGTGACGTGGAGGCCCATTACATGGACGAGGACTACATCCGGGCCCTGGAATACGGCATGCCCCCGGCGGGCGGGGAAGGCATCGGGATCGACCGCCTGGTCATGCTTTTCACGGATTCCGCTTCAATCCGGGAGGTCATTCTCTTTCCGCTTCTGCGCCCAGAGGCAGGTACTTCCTGATGCGTTTCGAATTTTTAGTGGCTTTGCGCTATCTCCGGGCCAAGAGGCAGCAGGCCTTTATATCGGTCATTTCTCTCTTGTCCGTTTTGGGTGTGGCCCTGGGTGTTGCAGCTCTCATTATTGTCCTGGGGGTCATGAACGGTTTCAGCGAGAACCTGCGGGACAAGATCCTGGGTCTGAACGCTCATATTGTAGTGGGCAGCCACACCGGCACCATAGCCGATTACCAGGATATGGCCGGAGACCTGGAAGAAATAGCCGGGGTCAGGGGCGCAACCCCTTTCATTTATTCCGAAGTCATGCTCAGCACTCCCTCGGGGGTTAAGGGGGTGGTGCTGAGAGGTATAGACCCCCAGGGCGCAAAACAAGTTCTGGGGCTGGACCAGGAAATGGTCCAGGGTGGCGTTCTGGACCTGGAGATAGAAAAGGACTTCCCCGGCCTGATTATCGGACAGGAACTTGCCGCCAATCTCCGTGCAGGCACAGGGGACACAGTGAATGTCATGGCCCCTTCCGGGGAAGGCACTTCAGCCGGTTTCACGCCCAGCATAACCACATTTGATGTCCGGGGCGTCTTCAGGACAGGCATGTATGAGTACGACACCTCTTTTGCCTACACCACAATCAATGACGCCCAGGAACTCATGGGATTTACCCGCGACGTGGTTTCCGGCATGGAGCTGCGGGTCCACGACGCTGACCGCGCCCGGGAGCTGTCCGAGAGGGTGTCTGAAAAACTGGGGGGGTACCCCTACTACGTGCGCAACTGGAAGGAGATGAATGAAAATCTATTTGCCGCACTGGAACTGGAAAAAATCGCCATGGGCATTATCCTGGCCATGATTATCCTGGTGGGTTCCTTCAGTATCATCACCGCCCTGGTTATGCTGGTCATGGAAAAGACCCGGGATATAGCCATACTCATGTCCATGGGCACCACCAGGCGGATGATCCGCAATATATTCGTCCTGCTGGGACTGATGATAGGGGGGCTTGGCACCGCTCTGGGCTTTGCAGTGGGCCTGGGAGGCTGCTATATTCTTGAGAACTACAAGTTTATCCGTTTGCCGGCGGATGTCTATTTCATGGAGTACCTGCCGGTGCTCTTACACACTTCAGACCTGATAATAATAGCTGTAGCCGCCATGGTCCTTTGCTTTCTGGCCACCATATATCCGGCCCGCAAAGCATCGGGGCTCAACCCCTCCGAGGCTCTTAGGCATGAATGAACCCCTTTACAAACTGGAAAATCTGAGCAAGTCTTTCACTTCCGGCCCGGAAACCATCACTGTCCTGGACAGGGTGGATCTGTGCATCGAGAAAAAAGAGACCGTGGCGGTCCAGGGAGCCTCGGGATGCGGCAAGAGTACTCTGCTGCACATTCTGGGCACCCTGGACGACCCCACTGAAGGAAAGGTCTTTTTCAACGGACAGGATCTGTCCACTCTTACTCCTGTACAAAAGGCCGCACTGCGAAGAACAGAGATGGGGTTCATTTTCCAGTTTCACCATTTGCTCCCCGAGTTCAACACCCTGGAAAACGTGGCCATGCCTGCCGTAATAAACGGCATCAACAGAAAAAAGGCCCATGAGGCCGCCCTTGAGGCCTTAGACCAGGTAGGGCTGAAGCACAAGGCCGGCCAGAGCGTTACCACACTGTCCGGAGGAGAAAGCCAGCGTGCGGCAATCGCCAGAGCTATTCTGCCCCGGCCGGGTGTGCTCCTGGCGGATGAACCCACAGGCAACCTGGACGAGGCCAAAGGACGGGAAGTTGGGGATCTGCTTCTGCATTTAAACCGTGAACTGGGCATGACCTTAGTGGTGGTGACCCACAATCTGGACCTGGCTTCGCGCATGAATATAAATTACGAACTAAAATCAGGTGGCATGTATGTCCTTAATCAATAACTCACTGTTGCAACGGGTACTTGTCTTTCTGCCCTTTTTTCTTCTGATGCTGGCTGCCGGCACCTCACATGCCGGACAAAAGCAGATCCTGGTTCTGCCCTTTGAAATAAACGCCCCTGAAGAGCTTGAATATTTACAGACCGGTCTACCTTCCATGCTTACCAGTTCCCTGCGGGACAAAGGCCTGGATGTTGTTGAGCCGGAACTGGGGCAGACCCTTATCACACGGGAAGAAGTAAGCTATCTGGACGTAGAGAAGGCCCGGAGACTGGCCCTTCTGGGAGACGGCCGCTTTGCCCTCTATGGCACCTTCAATGCAGTGGACGAATACATAAGCCTGGATGCAAGACTTGTGGACGGTTATGGTGAAAGGGAAACCGTTCCTTTCTACATAGTCAAGGAAGGAGTGATAAACATCCTGCCGGCAGTGGAGGAGCTGGCGGAAAAGGTCTACCAGGAAATGCTCCGTGAGGAGCGCATCGCCTCCATCGACATTGAAGGCGTTGATATCCTGGACCCGGACGTGGTCCTGCTTCGCCTCCAGGTCCAGGAAGGGGATATGTATGACCCGGAAAAACTCAACCGGGAACTGCGCAATATCTTTGACCTGGGATATTTCGACGACGTACAGTTCCATGTCGAGGACACACCCCAGGGTAAGGAAGTCACCATCGTGGTGGAGGAAAAGCCCCTGATACAAAATATCAACATATCCGGAGCCGATGATATCAGCGAAAGCGATGTCCGGGAAGTGCTCACCACCAGAACAGGATCGGTGGTTAACCCCCAGATCATCAGTGAAGACCTGGGCAGGATCCGGGAGTTGTACCGGGGCAAGGGATATTACAACGCCACAGTTGATTACAGCATTAGTGAAATCGACGAGCGTGAAGCCAACCTGAACATCAATATTGACGAGGGCAACCGCCTGTTCATCCGCGGCATCGAGATCCGTGGGGCGGAGGAAATAAGCGAGCGCACCCTGCGCGGGGAAATGGAGCTTAAAAGACGCGGCATCTTTTCCTGGCTTACCGGCAGAGGAGTTTTAAGAGAAGAGCTTCTGGACCGGGATGTGGCCGCCCTTGAAGCCTTCTACGCGGACAAGGGATATATTGATGCCCGGGTGGGACAGCCGGACGTGGACTACGAAGAGGACGGCATCTACCTGACCTTCCACGTGGAGGAAGGCCACCGCTACAAAATGGGTGAGGTATCATTCCAGGGGGACCTCCTGGTAAGCGAAGATGAACTGAAAAAGCTGACCATCCTGGACGACCTGGGAGAAGAAGGCGAGTACTTCAGCCGCTCTTCCATGCAAAAAGATACCCAGAACCTGGCCGATTTTTACACCGACTACGGCTATGCCTTTGCCGAAGCCGATGTGAACATGCTGGTGGACGAGGATGAAAAAAAGGTCGATGTCATCTACAACCTGAGCAAGGGCGAGAAGATCTACATCGGTCGGGTACTCATCGAGGGCAATACCAGGACCAGGGATAACGTCATCCGCAGGGAAATGCGCCTCACCGACGGAGATCTTTTCCGGGGCAGCGACCTTCGAAGATCCACGGAAAGACTGCAGCGCCTGGACTATTTTGAGCAGGTGGATATTCAGCCTGTACCCACTGAAGACGACAACGTGCTGGACCTGGTAACCCAGGTGGAGGAAAAGCCCACCGGCATGCTTTCCGCCGGGGCAGGCTACTCATCTTATGACCGGGTGTTTTTCACCGGAATGATCCAGCAGAGAAACCTCTTTGGCAAGGGGTACCAATTGAGCTTCAGCGGAAGTTTCGGAGCCCGGACCACCCGCTTTGACCTGGATTTCTGGAACCCCCGGGTCCGGGACAGCAACCTGGGCATGGGAGCCGACCTGTACTGGATAGATGAAGAATATTTCACTTACGACCGGGACACCCGGGGGGGCAGGGCCAAGTTCGCCTACACCATCGGGGAATACACCAGACTGCACTGGAATTACCGCCTTGAAAACTACGAGATCACCAATGTGGACGACGATGCCCACCGGGACATCAAGGACCTGGAAGGAGAAAACTGGTCCAGCGGTGCCTATGTGGCGGCCATTCGCGACACCCGCAACCGGCGCATAAACCCCTCCAGGGGAACCAGAAACCTGCTCTCAGTTGAATATGCCGGTGGTCTTCTGCAGGGTGATGATAACTTCATCAAGTACATTGCCAGCTCAGACTACTATCGACCAGTTTTAAACAGAAGTATATTCCACTGGAAAGGACAGGCAGGTTACGTCATGCGCAACACGGATGAAGACATCCCCAACTTTGAACTCTTCCGCCTGGGCGGGATCAACAGCGTGCGCGGCTATGCGGCGCGCAAGCTGGCCCCGAGGTTCGACGACGGGGAAGTCAAGGGCGGCGACAAGCACTTCTTCACCAATTTTGAGCTGCTGCATCCCTTGAACGAAGAGATCGGCCTCATGGGCCTGGTCTTTTTCGATGCCGGCAATGTCTGGGATAAAGGGGAAAGCGTGGATTTCGACTTGTACAAGAGTATCGGGGCCGGTGTACGCTGGTATTCTCCCATGGGCCCCATCCGGGTTGAATACGGTTATGCCCTGGACGATCTGGAGGACAGCAGCCGCAGCCAGATCGAGTTCTCCATGGGGCATGAATTTTAAATAAAAAAATGATCATCAGCATGGTCCGGGGACTTTGCAAACAGGACGTAAAAACTCACTCCAAGGAAGCGTAAATCAAAACCTATACACTGCTTTGATAACCAGGATATATTCTGCAACATGCTTTGAATCAGGTTCGGTGTTGTTACGGTTTTGATTAACGCTTCCTACGTCGTTCAGACAGTTTACGCCCAGTTTGCAAAGCCCCCGGACCATGAATCCGCAACTAGACTAGACGGTTAATTTATCCAACTGAAGTAGATGGAGAATAGTTACAAAAAATCAAGGAGTGATATAAAATGAAAAAAACAGTTCTTTTACTTATTATCTGCCTGCTGGTTCCGAGTATGGCCCTGGCGGAAAACAAAATCGGCATAGTGGAAGTGCAGCGCATCCTGGAGTCATCGGAACCAGGCAAGCAGGCCCTGGGCCAGCTGACCCTGCGGTTCGAGGAGATGCGTGATGACCTGGAGGAAGAAAGGGCCGAGGTGGAAAGACTGCGGGAAGAACTGCAGAAGCAGAGTATGGTCCTGAGTCAGGAGGCCCAGCAGGACATGGAGGCGGAACTGCGCCAGAAGATGCAGCAGTTCCAGCAGAAATACCAGTCCTACCAGGCCAGGATGCAGCAGGAGGAACAGGAACTCTCGGATCCCATCATCGACCTGCTTTTCGAGGTCATAGATGATTTTGCCGAGAAAAACGGGTTCGACATGATCCTGGATGCGCAAGGAAGCGGAATAATCTACGCAAAGGATGCCATGAACGTCACCGACGAACTCATGGATGAAGTGAACCAGGCCTGGGAAGCCCGGAATTAAGGGGCAGGGTACCATGCTTCTCTCTGAAATCGCAGCCCGCCTCAAACTTGAATACACAGGTGAAGACCTGGACATAACCGGGGTAAACACCCTGGAGCAGGCCGGACCGGACGAGCTGTCCTTTCTGTCTGATTCCAGGTACCTGCCCCGGCTTGAAACCACCTCGGCCGGGGCGGTAATTGTTCCCCCGGAAAAGGCGGAGATGGTGTCCAGGGCCATAAAAAGCCCAAACCCCTACCTGGATTTTGCCCGGGTCATGCAGCTTTTTCATGAACCTCAGGGCATGCAGGAGAGTTTTCCAGGGCAGGAAGGCATCCACTCCACTGCCACCATTGACCCTACAGCTATTATTCACCCCATGGTCTTTATCGGGGCCAATGCCCGCATAGGACCTGGATGCCGCATCTTTCCCCACTGCTATATCGGGGAGAATGTGGTTCTTGGCCGGGACTGCCTGGTTTACCCCCAGGTGAGCATTATGGCCGGCTGCCGCATAAATGACCAGGTCATTATTCACCCGGGTGCGGTCATAGGCAGCGACGGCTTCGGCTTTATCCAGGACGGTGAAGAGCGTGTTAAGATTCCCCAGGTGGGCAGGGTGGTCATCGAGGACGATGTGGAGATAGGCTCCTGCACCACCATTGACCGGGCTACTCTTGGGGAAACCAGGATAGGAAAGGGGACCAAGATAGACAACCTGGTCCAGATCGCCCACAATGTGCAGACTGGTGAAAACTGCGTGCTCATATCCCAGGTGGGGATATCCGGAAGCGTACGTCTGGGCAGCAATGTCATCCTGGGGGGCCAGGTGGGTGTTGCCGGACATCTGGAAATCGAAGACAACTGCCGGGTGGCGGCCAAGTCCGGGGTGGGAAAATCTTTGCCCGCCAACACCGATGCCGGCGGCATCCCGGCCATGGATCACACTACTTTCCTGCGCAACGCGGTTCTTCTGCCCAGGCTCTCCCAGATGAACAAAAGGATCAAGCAGCTTGAAAAGCAGATACAGTCCAGTAACAGACCGAACCAAGGAGAAGACAAGTGAACCAGGTCCCGGGAACTGAAATGTCCATTCAGGACATCTTGAACTTTCTGCCCCATCGCTATCCATTTCTGCTGGTGGACCGGGTGGTGCAGCTGGAGCCCTTTAAAAGCCTTAAGGCCCTGAAAAACGTCACCATAAACGAGCCTTTTTTCCAGGGGCATTTCCCGGATTACCCGGTTATGCCCGGTGTGCTCATTCTGGAGTCCCTGGCCCAGGCCGGAGGGCTTCTGGTGGCTGGAAGCGTTCCGGACCAGATGCAGGGCAAGATTTTTCTTTTTACCGGTGTGGACAAGGTGCGCTTTCGAAAGCCCGTCTTTCCAGGGGACAGCCTGTATATGCATATAACTTACGACCGGCACCGCATGAACCTGTGGCGCATGCACGGCCAGGCTGTGGTCCAGGACAGGGTGGCCGCCGAAGGTATGTTTTCAGCAACCATCGTAGACAGGGAAGACCAGGCGTGAAAACACAAGTCCATCCAACCGCCATAGTCCACCCTGAAGCCGAGCTGGGGCCTGGAGTGGTCATCGGGCCTTATGTCATCATCGAGGAGAGTACCAGCCTGGGCGAGGGAACCAGGGTGGACGCTTTTGCCCAGATCAAGAAGTTCACCAGCCTGGGACGAAACAACCACGTCTACTCCTACGCCTGCATCGGTGAAGGCCCGCAGGATATCAAGTACCAGGGCGAGGAAACCTGGCTCAGGCTGGGGGACGACAACAAGATCCGGGAGTACACGACCCTGAACAGGGGTACTCCTGACGGCAGGGGTGTCACCAGCATCGGTTCCGGGTGTTTTCTCATGGCTTACACCCACGTAGCCCACGACTGCATCCTGGAAGACGGGGTGATTATGGCCAACGGGGCCACCCTGGGCGGGCACGTACACCTGGGACAAAAAGCGGTCATTGGCGGCCTCTGCGCTGTGCACCAGTTCGTGCGCATAGGCGAGTACGCCTTTATCGGGGGCAAAAGCGGCATAGCCCAGGATGTCCCTCCGTATATGCTGGCTGTAGGAGAAAGGGCCAGGCTGGTGGGACCCAATCTCATCGGACTGCGCCGGGCCGGATTCCCCAGGGAGGAAATCTCGGCTCTGAAAAAGGTATTCAATCTTATCTGGAAGTCGGACTTAAGCCATGTTCAGGCCCTGGAAAAAGCGGGGCAGGATTTTTCCGGCTTAAGGCTGACAGACAACCTGGTCTCCTTTCTCAAGTCCAGCAGCAGGGGAGTGGTGTCCCTGGAGCGAAACCCGGAGCGAAATGGCCGGCAGTAAAAAACTGGGGATAATAGCCGGAGGAGGCAGCTTTCCCCTCCTGGTGGCTCAAAACGCCCGCAAACAGGGCTACCGCGTGGCGGCAGCAGCTTTTGAAAAGGAAACCCTCCCGGAAATCCAGGCCTATACCGACCAGCTTGTATGGCTCAAACTCGGCCAGCTGGGCAGACTCATCAGGTTTCTGCACCAGGCCGGGGTTTCCCATGTGGTTTTTGCAGGCCCAATAAATAAGCCCAGGGCCTTTGATCTACGCCCCGACTTCAGGGCCATCAAGCTGCTGGTAAACCTGCGCAGCCGCAACGACAATGCTCTTTTAAGCTCTGTGGCCGATGAACTGCACCGGGAAGGCCTGGAGGTGATATCCGCCATAGAGTTTGTCCCGGAACTCATATCTCCTGCGGGCCTTCAGTCCAGACGAGCCCCTTCATTTGCCGAAAAAAAAGATATCCTGTTTGCCTGGCCCATCATAAAACAGATAGGCAGCTTAGACATAGGCCAGTGCATCGTGGTCAAGGAAAGGGCGGTGGTGGCGGTAGAAGCCATAGAAGGCACCGACAGGGCCATTTTGAGAGCAGGCGAGCTGTCCGGGTCCAGCCTTACAGTGGTCAAGATCTTCAAGCCGGGCCAGGACCAGCGCATTGATCTGCCGGCACTGGGCAGCCAGACGGTAAGAACCATGATTCAGGCCGGTGCCACCTGCCTGGCTTACGAATCCGGAACCAGCCTGTTCTTTGACCGCGCAGAAGCCGTAAGCCTGGCGGATGAGCACAAAATCTGCCTGGTGGGCATTGACCCGGACAACCCCGAAGCTGTGCAGAATCTCTAAGTACCCGCTTGAGATTCCTCCCCTTTATCAGGTTCAGTCTTTTCCCGGGCAGACTGCATAAGCAGCCTTTTGGTCCAGAACTGACATTTCTGCAGTTCCTCACGCATGGACTTTAGTTCTGATTCAAGCTTTTCTTCCAGCTCAGTCTGCCGTGTCTCCAAAGACTCCACTTCCTCCCTGAGCTTTTCTACCTCCCCGGGCTGGTGCCCGTCTCGGTCCCGGGACAGGCTTTTCTGGTAACCTTTCCACAAGAGGTATACGGCCCTTTTGAGCCTGTCCTGCCTGGACTGCATCTGCTGCAGGTCCGCAAAAAGGCCCCGTTCAAGCTGCATGGCCCGGGAAAGCTTGTCCAGGGCGCGGGACTGGGTCACAAGTGCTTCCTGCAGATAAGTAGCATCGCTTCCACTCTGTGCGTAAGCCGCGGGACTCAAGCTATCCTGCTGCCAGGTCACCTGGCTTGGATTCTGGGAAAAACGGGCGGCAAGAACCTCTTCGATCTCCTGGGTGGATCTGCTTTGGCCAAGCTCTTCCACTATGCACCTGAAAACTTCCACGGCCTCGGGCTTGTACCTTTTTTTTCGCCCATGGCCCACACTGGGCAGAAACCGGTCAAACCTGTCCCGGTAATAGCGGATGTTGCTTTCAGGCAGATCAAGTCTCCTGGCTATTTCCTTGATGGTCAAAAGCTCCTGGTTCATGCCGGTCCTGTGTAATCCACCCGTATGGGCTCGGGGTCTTCATGGGTCAGGTCGTCTATGAAACGCTTGGTGCAGGTGGCGCACTCCTCCGGGCACTCCCCGGCACTGAACCTGCCCCTGAACTTGCGGTACTGCCTGCTTTTCCAGATGCTTTTCAGGGAATCATCCGGGACATGCCCGAAATCAATGGGGTAGACCGGGTGCGGCCGGCCCTGGAAATACCTGTAGACCCTGTCTTCTGCACTCACGTCAGTGTATACGCAGGGCAGCACCCTGCCGTCCACGTCAACATAGCAGGCGCGATGGATATTTTCCGAACAGGGGCCGTCGGGCAGGTACGGATTGTAGACATGGAAAAACACTTTTTCCTGCCCGTCAACCTGTGATTTCATATCCAGAAGCTCGGCCTTGAATTCCTCGAAATCATCTTTGTCCCTGGCCGGATACATTTCTTTGTCCATTTCCTGATCCAGGGCCAGGGTCAAAGTGCTCACCACCACCTGGTCCGGGGCCAGGGCATTGAAAAATCCAGGCATCCGCCGGATATCCCCGCGTCTGGAACCAAGCAGCATATAGGCCAGGTGCAGGGCGGGAGTGGAACTGCCCATAAGGGTCCGGATGCGGTGCACATTTTCCACGGCCTGACGTACCTTCTTTATGGGGCTGCCCGGCCTGATGCGGTCATTGGCCTCGTCCACTCCGGCCACGGACAGTCCAAGGACGTCCAGTCCCTGGTCCACCAGGCGTCTGATGCGCTCGTCCGTCAGCAGGCTGGCATTGCTGGTCACCCCGGCCTTTGTCCCCTTGTCCTTGACCATTTTGAGCATGAACATAAATTCCGGGTGCATCATGGGTTCACCCCATCCCTGGAGATACACCAGGCCGGCCCTGGGAAAGGCCCTGGACAGTCCGGTAAAGGTCTGCATGGACATGTGTCTTCCGGGATCCTTTTTCCTGAATACCGGACTCGGGCAGTAAATACACTCTGCATTGCACCTGGTGGTTATTCCCACCTGTATCCAGTCCAGAGCAGGATAACCCCAGGACCCCAGGATCCGCATCAGACCCATTTGTCTCCTCCCTTGAAATTGGGCACCAAAGCGAAACTAAAGCGACACCTTTGCCGATTTACAGCTGATGAGCATACTCTGTCTCTGCTCTTTTCCTGAAAATCAGGTCCAGGCGGGTACCGGTTCCGGCATTGCCATGGATTTTCTTTACATTCTATTATGCTCTTTGCTAAAAGGCAAACCATACTTATACGGCAGGTAAAGTATACATTGCCTGACGCCACCTTAAAAACAGCAGAGGAAGTTATGCAGATTCAGGTAACATGTTATGCAACCCTTTCTCCATACACCCCCGGTGAAGGCCTGGTGAACATGGATCCCGGTTCCACTCCAGGGGACCTGATCAAGCACCTGGGCATCCCCATGGATGAAGTAAAAATCATCTTTGTCAACGGCAAGAGTGCGGATCCCTCAGCCCCCCTGAATGACCAGGACCGGGTGGGTATATTTCCCGCTGTCGGGGGAGGCTGATCCATGCATACAAAAGGCCTCGTCCAGGACCTGGCCGGGCACAGCCATGCCCTGGATAATTATCCCTTTGCCTGCATCCTTGATGCACCGCTTCTGGACCTGGCCGGCAAATACAATATTCAGCCCTGGCAGGCCCAGGTCGTGGCCCTGGAAAACCAGGTCTGCCCCGAGAGATATATCCGTAATTTCAAAACCATGAGCCTGGACATGCAGCTGGACCTGGCCCGTTCTAAGGTGCTTGTAGTGGGTGCCGGCGGCCTGGGGGGATACGTTATTGAACTTTTGGTTCGAAGCGGGGCAGGGCGGCTTTTTGTTGCCGACGGAGACGTATTCGAACTGAGCAACCTCAACCGCCAGCTCCTGGGCACCACGCATCTCACCGGCCGGCCCAAAGTGGAGGCGGCCCTCCAGAGGGCAAGAGATATAAACCCCTTTGCCCGGGTGGAGACTTTCGGTACATACCTGCAGCCGGATGATCTGCCCGGGCTGTTGCCTGAAACCGACCTGGTCCTGGACTGCCTGGGGGGAGTGGAATTCAGGCAGGAACTGCTTCAAGCAGCCCAGGGCCATCACTGTCCCCTGGTAACCGGATTCGTGGCCGGCAATACCGGGCTGGCCAGCACAGTATTTCCAGGGGACAAAAGCCCAGCCGCCTTCTGGCAGGCAGACAATGACCAGGGAGCAGAGATCACCCTGGGCAACGTATCTTACACTGTGAGTATGATAGCCACCCTGCAGGCCAGGGAAGCCATACATATCCTGACCGGGCAGGCCCCCTGTCTTAGAAACAGGGTGTTTCTGGCGGATATGCACACATGCAGCTTCCAGTCCCTGGAACTTTAAACTTTGCCATTATTTTCCACCGAATTTACAAACAAATCAAGTTATTGGACTTGCTATCTGCTTGAGAATTATATTAAAGAAAATAGACAGTATAAATCATGCCGGTCCCGGAATCTTGCTAAAGGCCTGAACATACGTGCCAAGACGTTCAAAATTAGTAACTAATCAGCATCTGCGGACGAAAAGCCAGGGGCCGGGGGTTCGGCAAACTGTGTCCCGCACTTACTTTCTTAAGTCTGACCAACTTTCAAGGCAAGATTTACCAGAAAGTAAGTGCGGGATCTGAGCGACGTAGGAAGCGTTAATCAAAACCGTTAAACACCCAACTTAATTCAAAGCATAATATAATTGAAGCTTTACTGGTTGAAAAAACTTGAAGAGGTTTTGATTTACGCTTTCACGCCATGGCGTGAGAGCGAGTTTTTACGTCCTGTTTGCCGAATTTCCGGACCACTGGAGGTCATATCATTAAGGTGAACAATTACCAAATTTATAACAGGAAACTTTTATGACCAGAGAAAAACTCACTGTGGTCCTTGCCACCCGCAACTCAGGCAAGGTCGCTGAACTCGAAGAAATCCTGGCCGCCGTGCGTCCCGACCTGGTGGTCAAAGGACTTGACAGCTATCCCGGGCTCGCCGATATCCCGGAAACAGGCTCTACCTTCGAGGAAAACGCATTGATAAAGGCAAGGGCAGTGGCCGGGCATACAGGGCATCTATCCGTGGCTGACGATTCCGGCCTGGTGGTCCCGGCCTTAGACAATGAACCGGGAGTTTATTCAGCCAGGTATGCCGGGGAAAAAGCCAGTGACCTGGAAAACAACCAGAAGCTTCTCAAAAGAATGAACCACCTTTCGGGAGACTCCAGGCAGGCCAGGTTTGTATGCGTTCTCTGCGCGTGCACCCCCCGGGAAGAAACCTTAGTGGTCCACGGGGAATGGCCCGGGATTATCCTGGATGAACCCCGTGGACAGGGCGGTTTTGGTTATGACCCGCTTTTTTTTGATCCTCAGGCCGGATTGAGTGCAGCAGAAATGGAGTCAGGGCAGAAAAACAGCCGCAGCCACAGGGGACGCGCCCTGCAGAATCTCATGCAGCAGTGGGAAGAGTTCATGTCCAGGATAAACAAGTAAGGAGCCTGATCTCATGTGCGGAATTATCGCCTATACCGGGCACAGACCTGCTGTTCCCGTTATCATCCAGGGGTTGAAAAGCCTGGAGTACCGCGGCTACGATTCGGCCGGACTCTGTTTCGGCCATTCCGGGAGACTGCACCTGTTCCGCGCCGCAGGCAAACTGAACGCCCTGGAGCAGAAGCTCGAAGGCGGCCGGGTGCTGCACGCCACCTCGGGCATAGGACACACAAGGTGGGCCACACACGGACTGCCCAACGAGACCAATGCCCACCCGCACCTGGATGTGCACTACAACCTGGCCCTGGTGCACAACGGCATCATAGAAAATTACCAGGAGCTCAAGTCCATGCTCCAGGACTGCGGCTGCACCTTTCGCTCCCAGACTGATACCGAGGTACTGGTCTGCCTCATTTCCCACGCCCTGGAGCAGCACGATTCCATTCTCAATGCCCTGGCATGGAGCATGTCCCAGGTGCGCGGCTCCTATGCCTTTGCCCTTTTAAGTAAGGACCACGAGGGCCGCATATGGGCGGCCAGGAAGGCCAGCCCCCTGATTCTGGGCGCTGGAACCGGGGAAAATTTCGTGGCCTCGGATATCCCTGCATTTCTGCCCTTTACCCGGGACGTGGTCTTCCTGGAAGACGACGAACTGGTGGAGATGGATGCCGGTCAATGGACTGTTTACGACGCCCGGAGCTTAACACCCCTTTCCAAACAGATCCAGCGCATCAACTGGGATGTTCAGGCCGCCCAGAAGGGCGGCTACAGGCATTTCATGCTTAAGGAAATATTTGAGCAGCCCCAGGTGATTACCGACTGCCTGGCCGGACGTATGGACCGCAAACACAACAGGGTGACCCTTACAGAGCTGGAGGCTCTGCCCACTCCTTCCAGGCTGCACATAATGGCCTGCGGCACATCCTATCATGCCGGACTGTGGGGCAAATACGTCCTGGAAAGCCTGGCCCGCATACCAGTAAATGTAGAAATCGCATCCGAGTTCAGATACAAGGAGCTGGTGGAAGAACCGGGCACACTTTACTTGAGCATAAGCCAGTCCGGGGAAACCGCAGACACCCTGGCCGGGCAGCGTATGGTCCGCCAGAAAGGACTTCCTGTATTGGGACTTTGCAATGTGGTCGGCTCCAGCGTGGCCCGGGAGGCGGACAGTGTTCTCTACACCCAGGCCGGGCCGGAAATAAGCGTGGCCTCCACCAAGGCCATGTGCAGCCAGCTGGTTATGCTCTACCTCCTGGGCCTGTACTGGGGACAGAACAGGGGCACCCTGTCAGCCCGGGAAATGTCCCAGAACCTGTTGACCCTGGAAACTCTGCCCCAGACGCTGACTTCGCAGCTGCCGGACATGCAGAAGAGGGCCAGACAGCTCTGCCCTGAATATTCCAGGGCCCGGAGCTTCTTTTTTCTGGGACGGGGCATCTATTATCCCCTGGCCCTGGAAGGAGCACTCAAGCTCAAGGAGATCTCCTACATCCACGCCCAGGGGTATCCAGCCGGCGAACTCAAGCACGGACCCATCGCCCTTATCGAGCAGGAACTGCCCACTTTTGCCCTGGCCATGCAAAACCATCTCCTGGATAAAATCGGGTCAAATCTAATGGAAGTCCGGGCACGCAACGGAAAAATTATTGCCTTGACCAATCCCGGTGTTGAATTAGATATAGATGAAAAATGGGAAATACCGCAGCTTGGAGATCCCTTGAACAGCTTCCTGGCCTTGCCGGCCCTGCAGCTTTTCGCCTATGAAATGGCTGTATATCTGGGTAAGGACGTGGACCAGCCCCGCAACCTGGCCAAAAGCGTAACCGTGGAATGACCATGAACATAAAAAAAACTTTTTTCTGCCTGCTTGCAGCGTTACTGCTGGCTCTTTGCACTCCGGGCCTGCTGCCCGCCGGAATGCAGAGTGCAGTGCAGGACCTGGAAAATCTTATAGCCGATGA